>JASHSE010000569.1 GCA_030036975.1 Xanthobacteraceae bacterium
CGGCGAGCTCGCGCTCGGCGGTGCCGATCTCGTCGGCTCGCACCGAAGGCACGATGATGCGGTCGCTGTTTTCCGGATCGGCCCGGAACGCCATCATGTTGGCGGTGACCCGGCGCATCGGCCGCACGAACAGATAATGCAGCGCCAGATAGACCAGCGCGGCGGTGACCGCGGAGATCAGCAGCGAGCCGAGCAGGATATCACCGGAATCGCGCAGCATGGCGGTGCGCAGCGGCCGCTCGTCCATCACCAGGTCGATGTATTCGCCGCCCATCGGCGCCGGGCCGACCACGCGCATCACCTCGTGCTTGTCGCTGAGCATGGTCTTGAACGCATCCACCACCGCCATGAACGTGCCGACGTGACGCATGTCGAACACGTCGGCGATCGGCGGCAGCGGCGCATCGCTCGGCTGCAGCATGTAATGGGTGTCGCCGATCTTCATCGCCACGGCGCGCGCCCCGATCGAGCCGAGAATCTTTTTGGCAAGCGGGTCAGGCACCATGCCGTTGGGCGAGGCTTCCAGCACCAGCGCCGCGGTCTTGGCGACTTCGAGGTGGTCGCGCAGCCAATTGACGCGGAAGCTCGCGACCGAGGGCACATAGATCAGCACCTCCGCGATCATCACGAACAGGATCGTGAGAAGGAGGAGCTTGCCGGAGAGCCCAAAACGCGAGGCACGGACCGGCTCCGGCCGTGCCACGGATTCATCGGTCATCGCCAAAAACCTCGCGGCGCCTCTTTCTCGCCAACTCCGCACCGGTTGCGCCGGCGGCCGCCGGCGACCCTCGGAACGACAGAAACACCGCAACCCGCTATCCTCATCGGTGCAGCTTTCGGATTTGGTGTGTCGATCGGGCGCCGGGCTAAACCCGGCCTGCAAATCCGCCGCACCGTGCGTCAACCGAAGCGACGCAGCCAGCCTATGATGCGACGCACCCGTGCGCTCGTCAAACCCCGCATAAAATAGGTGATGGCGGCGCGTTTTCCCACCTCTGCATAGGTCGGGTATGGCGCGATCAGGCCGGCGATGGCGCCGATTGGCAGCCGCTGGCCGACGGCCAATGCCCACAACGCGATAGTCTCGCTCGCTTGCGCGCCGACGATGGTTGCGCCGAGAATTTGGCCGCTTCCGTCGGTCACGACCTTGATGTGTCCTACCGTCGCGCCCGTCGCTGCCGCGCAGTCATTTTCACCGTAAGGCCAGCGCAGGATGCGGATCGCGCCGCCGGCCGACCGCGCCTCCTGCTCGGTGAGGCCGATCCGGGCCAGTTCGGGGTCCGTGAACGTCACATTGGCAATGGCACGATGATCGACCGCGATCGGATGGCGGAACAGCGCGTTGCGGACGACGAGACCGGCATGATGGCTGGCGAGGTGGGTCGATTTGGCGCCGCCGATCACGTCGCCGATGGCGTAAACCTTTTTGTTGGTCGTGCGCAGCCGTTTGTCCACGGTAATGCCATTGCGATCATGGCGGATGCCGGCAGCGTCAAGGTCAAGATCATCGACGTTCGGCGTCCGGCCTGCCGCCAGCAACAGGTGCGTCCCCTCGATTGTTTCTTCTGGCGCGGTCTCCGCACCCGATGTCCGGATCACGACCTGAACGCGCGCCAGGACTCGCCGCGCTTGCAGAATACGGACGCCAGTGCGCAGCCGCACACCCTCGCGCTCGAGTGCATCGAACACGATCGCCGCGCATTCGGGATCCTCGCGACGCAGCGGAGTTTCGCCCTCGAGCACGGTCACATCAGACCCCAGGCGGCGAAACGCCTGAGCCAGTTCGAGGCCGATCCGTCCGGCGCCGATGATGATCAGGTGGCGCGGGCAATCCGGCAGATCGAATGCGGTTTGCGGAACCAGATACGGCGTTTCGCCCAGGCCCGGAATTGACGGGATGAGCGGCGACGAGCCGGTCGCGATGATGAAGCGTCGCGCCTTGATGCGCAGGTCGCCGACCGCCACCGTCGCCGCATCGGCAAATCGGGCCGTCCCGGCGACGACGCGCACGCCAAGCCCGCTGAAGCGCTCAGGTGACATCAGCGGCGTCACGGCCGCGATGGCGCCGCGCACGTGGGCGTTGACGGCGGCAAAATCGATGCCGGACCGCACGCTTTTCACGCCGAATGCCGCGCCGGCGCGCAACGCATCGGCATGCGCGGCGGCCGCCAGCAAAGCCCGCGTCGGTACCGCGCCGGTAAGGGTTTGGCCTCCCATGCGGCCCTTTTCGATGAGCACGACCGGCACGCCCATGGCCGCCGTCGCAGCCGCGGCAGCAAGTCCACCGGCGCCGGCACCGATCACGCAGATGTCAGGTTCGATGTTTTCCAGGGGCATTGGCCGAGCAAGCGCGGCGCGACGAATTTTGAAAATTGGCTCAACACGTTCACGTAAGCTTCGTGGCCCACGCTCCGCCGCGATTTGGCAAGCTTAAGCACTCCGCGAGACAAATTTCTATCGCATCCGCACGATTTCGGGATTTGGCACGACGGTCGTCAGTGGCACGACTGAAACGCCGCGCCGGTTCGATTTGACGGAGCCGGAGGGGTCCCGTATAAGCCGCCGCAATCGCCCGCCGCCGTGGCCCGATTGGCAGGGCGCGCACTCGCTCCAGCCTGAGCCGCAATCGTCGGGTAAAGCGGGTGCACCGGCCATCTTCGAGCGCGAGCGGAGAAAACTTCCGTGAAACGGACCTATCAGCCGAGCAAATTGGTGCGCAAGCGGCGCCATGGCTTTCGCGCCCGCATGGCCACCAAGGGCGGCCGCAAGGTCGTGGCGGCGCGGCGCGCGCAAGGGCGCAAGCGTCTGAGTGCGTGACGGCATCGCATCCGCCGCCGCGCCGTGTTCCGCTTTCAGTCTCCTAGCCAAGCTCGTTTGTGCCATGGATTGTGCCATGGAGCGGTTGAAGCGCCGGGTGGACTTTCGAGCAGCCGCTGGCGCGATGCGGGCGCCTGCGGCCGCTTTCGTATTGCAGGCGCGTTGCCGCGCCGATAATGAAGCGGTGCGCGTCGGCTTCACCGTATCGCGGCAGGTCGGTAACGCCGTGGAGCGCAATCGCGTGCGCCGCCGCTTGCGCGAAGTGGTGCGATTGGCTGGGGCAGGTACGCTGCAAGCCGGCCATGATTATGTGCTGGTCGGGCGCCGCGCCGCGCTCAATCGCCCGTTTGGTGAGATGATGCAGGACTTGGCCATGGCGGCGCGGTGGATTCATGCGGCGGCTCGGGAAGGAACTGGTGGTGCCCCGAAACGACCCCTACATGAAGCGGGTTCCCCGGCCGGCAAAGGGTCCCTGCCGGCCCGCAAGCCGCCGCAAGCGGTCCGCTCCGAGCGTTGAATGAACGAGCACAAGAACACAATCCTCGCCATCGTCCTGTCGATCATTGTGGTGATCGGTTGGGAGTATTTTTTCGCCCGGCCGGAACTGCAAAAGCAGCCGCAGCAGCAGGCGCAGGAGCAGACGCAGCAGGCCAAATCCAGTGGCGCCCAGCCCGGAACCCCGGCAGCCCCGGCCGGCAACGCTTCGGCGGCCGCGCCGAACGTTCCTTCCGGGCAGGCCCCGACGCAGACCCGCGCCGCGGTCCTCGCTGGTTTACCGCACGTCGATATCGACACGCCACGACTGCGCGGCAGCATCGATCTGAAGGGCGGACGCATCGACAATTTGTTGCTCAAGCACTATCGGGAAACCACCGATCCCAATTCGCCGCCGATCGTGCTGTTGTCGCCGTCGGGGGCGCCAGATGCCTTTTACGCCGAGTTCGGCTGGGTGCCGGCTTCCGGTAGCAACGAACCGGTGCCCGGTCCGGATACGGTCTGGCGGCAGGAAGGCAGCGGCGCGCTTGGCGTCGATCGTCCGGTGACGCTTACTTATGATAACGGCCACGGCCTCTTGTTCCGCCGCACCATCTCGGTCGACAAGCATTACATGTTCAAGATCCAGGACGGCGTGCAGAACAAAGGCGCGAGCCCGGTCACGCTGTTCCCCTATGCGTTGGTTTCGCGTCACGGCACGCCCCCGGTGCTGGGTTATTACATCCTGCACGAGGGCCTGATCGGCGTCATGGGCGACGCCGGCCTGCAGGAAGAGACCTACAAAAAGATCGCCGAGAAGAAGAGCGAAAGCTGGGACGCCACCAACGCCTGGCTCGGCTTTACCGACAAATACTGGGCCGCGGTGCTGGTGCCCGACACCAACGCCAGAGTGAAAGCGCGCTTTTCCGCCTCTGAGACCGGCGGCCAACCGACCTATCAAGCCGATTATCTGGCCGAGGCGCAGACCATCGCACCGGGCGCGAGCGGCAGCACCCAAACCCGGTTATTTGCCGGCGCCAAGAAAGTCTCGGTCGTCGGCATCAATTTCCCGCTCGGACCCGGCGGCTACAATCAGTCGCTCCACCTCAATCATTTCGATCTCTTGATCGATTGGGGCTGGTTCTATTTCATCACCAAGCCGATGTTCCTGGCGCTCGATTTCTTCAACAACCTGGTCGGCAATTTCGGCATCGCCATTCTGATCGTCACCGTTCTGGTGAAAGCGCTGTTCTTCCCGCTCGCCAACAAGTCCTACGCGTCGATGGCGAAGATGAAGGCGGTGCAGCCGCAGATGGCGATGATCAAGGAGCGTTATCCCGACGACCGGACGAAACAGCAACAAGCGATGATGGAGCTGTATCGGAAGGAGCAGATCAACCCGGTCGCCGGCTGTTTGCCGATCGCGATCCAGATTCCAGTGTTCTTCTCGCTCTACAAGGTGCTGTTCATCACCATCGAGATGCGGCACGCGCCGTTCTACGGCTGGATCCACGATCTGTCGGCGGCCGATCCGACCAACATCTTCACGCTCGGCGGCCTGATCCCGTTCGATCCCGCGGTGGTGCCGGTGCTCGGCAGCTTCCTGCATCTCGGCTTTTGGCCGGCGATCATGGGCGTCACCATGTGGGTGCAGATGAAGCTCAACCCGGCGCCGCCCGATCCGGCCCAGCAGATGATCTTCAACTGGATGCCGGTCATCTTCACCTTCATGCTGGCGCATTTCCCGGCCGGGCTGGTGATCTATTGGGCTTGGAACAACACGCTGTCGGTGATCCAGCAGAGTGCGATCATGCACCGCAACGGCGCCAAAATTCAGCTGTGGGACAATCTCAAGGGCACATTCGTCAAACCGAAGCCGAAGGCGCCGCTCGATTCGATGCGGCGCTGAGTGTTGCTTGGTCATGAAATTTCGAGCGGTTTCTTTTCAGATCGATTTCTTACCGATCACGCAACGCCGTTGATTGAGCTTGATTGGAAGTTACGCGGCGCGGACGCGCGAAAAGAACGTCGCGACCTTGACTTCCAAATCTTTGGCGCGCGCCGAAAGCCGCGCCGTCCAGGCGGTGATGTCGCCGACCGCCGTCGCACCCAGCGCGACGGCATGCTCAACCGTTATGATTTCCGCCGAGGCCCGCCCGGTATGGGTCGCCGCGCCATGAATGCTTTCGGCGATGCTGCGGGTCGTGGCGCTCTGCTGTTCCACCGCGGTGGCAATGCTGGTCGAGACGCCAGTCAGTTCGCCGATGGCGCGCGCAATCGAAGCAATCTCCTCGACCGAATGCTTGGTCGCCTCCTGAATGGCAGCGATTTGCCGTGAAATATCGTCGGTGGCGCGCGAGGTCTGATTGGCCAGCGTCTTCACCTCGGCAGCTACCACGGCAAAGCCGCGGCCCGCTTCGCCGGCGCGCGCCGCCTCGATCGTGGCATTGAGCGCCAACAGGTTGGTCTGCGCCGCGATCGCCGAGATGGCATCGACCACCGAGCCGATGCGCTCGGCAGCCGCGTCCAAGGACCGGATGGCGGCCTGGCTGCGCTCGGTGTCGCTGCCGGCGGACTGCGCCATGGTAAGGCCGCGCGCCGCCTGGCGGCCGATCTCTTCGATCGATCCGGACAGTTCCTCCGTAGCCTTGACGGTGGCCTCCATGCGCCGCGCCGTCTCGGCCGACGCCGACGACGCCGCAGTCATGCTGCCCCCCGTATCGCCGGCGATCTGGTTCAAAGTTTGCGACGTCGCGGTCAGCGAAGCCGACGCCTCCTTGATCGCCTCGATCACTTCGCCGATGGCGCCGGCAAAATCGGCGATGCCGGCATCGATCGCCTGGCGCCGCTGCAGCGCCGCCTGCTCGCGAGCCTGCCGATGCAGCGTTATAGCGTTGGCGACGTCGAAGCTGAGCACCTGCGATACCAGCTTGGCGCGCTCGACCAGCCGGGCTCGCGAAAATCGGTGTTTGCGCGCCAGAGCATCGAGCGCCGCTCTGAGCACATAACTGCCGGCCGTGCTGCGGATGCGCGCGTCGAGCCCGATCGCCGCTTCCTGCAGAACCGTGTTGCGGCACGATGCGGCGTAGGTCTGGTCGAGTGCGCCGCCAAACAGCGCCTGCAGATGCGCCAGTTCAAGCTCTTTGATCACGGCTGCGTTCGCCGCCACGGCCGCGCCGATCGCCGGCAGTTGGCTAGCGGCCGCAATAATGTCGCCGATGGCGCGATCTAGCGTCGGAGCGATCACCGGCCAGATCTGCGGCAAAACGAGGCGGGCCCGGTCGTCGAGCTGATAGAGCGCGAGCCGGGCTTCAAACGATTGGACCAAATCGGACGGCGCCATGGCGATGCATCGGATCTCGGCAGAGCCGCCGCATCGTCCGACACAATTATTGCACTTGCGTTAACGATCCAGTTACCAACGGCGCGCCTGAAGGGGTCCGGAGCCTCAGGCCTCTTCCGCAGCCGCACTGCACGGTTTCACGGCTGGGAGGTGAGCGAGACCACAATTTCAGGATTGACGGCAATCGCTGACGGAATTGCGACCACCTTCCGCATTTCAGAAAAGGATGTTCTTCGCTTTGCGACGGCTCCTGAGAGAGCCGGCGGCAGATCGACGGGATCGGTTCGGCCTCAATCTGAAGCGTGGATGCAATCTAAAGCGAAGAGACCCCTTGCGGGGGCCTCTCTCGCGGTACGCTTTGATCAGCCATCGGCGGCCACTGTTTACCAGCGGTGCCAGCGGTGCCAACGGTGACCGTACCACCGCGGACCACCATAGTAGTCATAGTAGCCGCCGTACGGGTAGCCGCCGTAGTACGGTCCTCCGACGCCGACACCAAAGCCGCCCGGGCCAACATAGAAGCCGACCTGAGCTATTGCCGGAGCTGCGGCCGCAGTGAGGAGCGCTGCCGCCGCAGCAATGCTTAACGCAAGTTTTCTCATCTTTTGCCTCCGTTCGCTGCCTTGGGAAAACGCACAGGCAGCGCTCATCGTTCCGCACCGCGAGCAAATACAAAGTCCAAATTCCGCTGCGAAATTGCCCTCGACGCGAAGGAACGCAACAAATGGAACGAAGATGGGCTTGTTAATGAAATTTAATGAAAAGGGCGGCGCTTATTCGCAGCGGAACACGAACGCGTCGGGTTCCTCATGTCATGGTTGCGCTCTGATTTCTCGAATTATTTCGACTCGGCCCCTTGACTGATTTTCGGTGGAGCGAAGCCTGTCGGGCGCTGATATGTCTTTAACTTGCCGATGATGGGCAAATTCATCATCGCAGAATTTCGAAGAACCAAACGTCACAATGCGATGTGCTTTACATTCGTCCAGCAAGAAGATTTGCAACCACGCGCGGAGCGCCGTTCTGCACGTTATTGTTCGAACGCGGCAATGCCGCGACCGCGGGTTTTGCCAATCATCATTGGGGTGGACGGCTCGGCGAAAGCCCTCGGCAAAGCCGGCACAAATGCTGCGCGCCGCAGCAGCAGAATGAACGCCGCCGACATGGTTAGAACGCCGAGCGGGATCATGATCGCGTGCGTCAGGGTGCGCGCCACAAGCGGCGCCAGCCAAAGGGCCGCCAGCGCGGTCTTTTCCCAGGCCATAAAGCCACGTCCACGCCCGTCAATGGCAGCAAAAGCAATGGCTGGCGCCACAATCAACATGTCGTAATCGAGGACGAACGGCGTCGCCAGCAAAGCGCCGAGGCAGAGCGCCGCCGCCTTGACCGGATAGGGTGCAGCGCCTCGCCACAGCCAAATCAGCGCGGCAGCGACCCCGGTCGTCGCGCCGCCCTGCAGGACGTAGGCGAGCGGGATGGGAACGCCCCATAGGCGCGCCCAGGCGAAAACGCTTTGCAGCTTGTACCAGTCGATCGCGCCGTTCTCGAGCGCCAGCCGGGCAATGCTGGTCGACTGAAAAAACGCCGCCCACGCTTGCACTCCGAATGCGAGCGCGGCTGCGCCGGCGAGGACTGCGATCGTTCCGATCGCGGCCGCGATGCTTCGCCAGCGCCCGGCCGCAGCCAGCGCGACCGGCACCATCAGTCCGAGTTGCGGCTTATAGACGAGCATACCGAACAGAATACCGGCCAGCAGCGGTCGGCGCTCAAGCGTCGCCAGCGCGCCGCCGAACAGCGCAGCCGTCAGGAAGCCATTCTGGCCATGGCCGAGATTGACCAAGACCGCCGGAAAGCAGAGTGCCAGCGGCATCCAGAGCGGATCGAGAGCGCTGCGTGTTGCGCCGCTTTGCGACGCAGGAGCCGAAACCAGGATGGCTCGAATCGCCACAAGATAGAGGCCGAACGTGATGCCCTGCCAGGCGACAAGCGCGGCAATATACGGCATTTTCGCCAGCACCGCGGCGATGAACAGAAACACCGGCGGATAGAACCAACTATAAAATGGGGTCGCCGCCCCAAACATCTGCTGCTCGCGGGCGTGTTGCCGCGCTGGATCGAAAGGCGCCGTCGGATCGCCGTCCTGCACATAGGTCCCGGCGGCATAGAAACCGGAAAAATCGGTCCCAAGCGGCCGGCCTTGCCGATCGTTGAGACCGCTGGCGGTAACAGCCAGATATACAATGCCCAGCAGAGACGCGACGGCGATCGCCGCGGTGACCAAGCGAATGCGCTCACGGCTGATCCAGTCGCCGCCCCGCAATGCCTCAAGCCAGTGCCGCACGACCGCTCCCGGATCGGATCGTTCGAGCCATTAGACCAATCGAGGCTTAACGGAGCGTTGTACGCGCGGTCCCTTCGGCGATCCCGATAATGCGCCAGAATAACCAACGATTAAGCTTCACGCTTGAATGTAACTGCACATTTGGCCCGCGCAACTTCCAGCCAGGCGGGCCGGCAGGTGATAGCTCCCGGTCAGCCGCGAATGCGGCGCGTCCCGCAATGAGCGCAACTATTCGCCCACGCATTTGTTGGCTTTTGGCCTTGGGGCTTCTTGCTGCTTCAGCTGCCGCCCGTTTTTTTGCTTATCCGACTATCGTTTCTGATTATACAGCATTCTTCGCAGGGTGGCTTTCAGCCCTTGCACACGCGCCCGGCTTGAGTGCGCTGGCGACGCCGTTTTCGAATTATCCGCCTTTATATTTGTATCTTTTCAAACTCCTGGCCGCAGTTCCCATCAACGGGCTTTACGGCATAAAGACGCTGTCGCTCATTTTTGAAGTTGTTATCGCTGCAGCCGCCGTTTGGATGGTCGGAAAAAGCGCCGCTCGCGCCTACAGTCGCAGTGAACTGTTTCTCATATTCGCAGTCATGCTTTCTGTCCCGACGCTGCTCATAAACGGCTCGCTTTGGGGACAAGTTGATTCCTTGTATGCAGCATTCGTGCTGCTGTCGCTGTTCGCTTTGGTGCAAAAACGGCCGCTCGTGGCCGCTATTCTCTACGGCGTGGCGCTTTCGTTTAAGATCCAGGCGATCTTTTTTCTCCCGGTTTTCTTGGGATATCTTTTGCGGGACGTCAGGCGGCTCGCCTATCTGTTTATGCTTCCGGCCGTGTACGTGATTTCGGTCATACCGGCGTGGCTTGCGGGCGCATCGTTGCCTTATCTTCTCACCGTTTACCTGCGCCAAGCCGATCAATACCCCTCGCTCAGCCTCAATAGCCCGTCCGTGTTCGCGTTCACGCAAGGGCTGCAGATTTCGCCGCTGCCGCAAGGCCTGCTTTCCTGGGCGGGCATTGCCGTCGCGGCAACATACGCTTCGTATATCGCATACCGCATCGTGCGATTACCGCTTGCCGATGCAACTTCGTGGCTGTATTTCACGCTTCTTTCGGCCGTCGCCATACCGTATTTCCTGCCCCACATGCACGAGCGGTATTTCTACTTGGCTGACATGTTCTCCGTCATCTACGCGTTTTATGTGCCCAGGCATTGGTACGTTCCGATATTGGTCGTGCTTTCTTCGTTCATTGCTTATTCAGCGTTTCTGTCGCGGGAAGTCGCGTGGTTCGCGATAGCGTATGAATATGCCGACGTTCGCCACGCGTCGTTGCTGATGCTGCTCGCATTACTTGCGCTCGTAATCGGACTTCCTCAGCCTGTCCATCAGCTGCAACGAAGCCGATCCACACCTGGCAAGTAGGTTTGCCGACGGAAATCCGGAATTTCGATAACGTGAAATTTGCGGAAGTACCAAGTGTCGAGAGCACGCCGTGTCGACGTTATGGTTTGACGTAAATGCTCGCATACATTCCGGTATACGCTTCCTTCCAGCCCCTCTTCCCTACGAGAAATTGCCGCAATTGTTCGTGGGCTCTCAACCAGAGCACCGTATCGATGTGATATTTCCGAAGCACGGTGTCCCAGGCGGTTTCATCGACCGCCAATTGGCCGAGCTTGAAGTAGTCGTGCAGTAAAGCATCCGGATATGCCGTGGACGCCCGGCCATCCACGAACACCGGGATGGCGCCTCGATCGTAAAAGATCAGAATTCCACCGAAGTTCCAGTGGTTGAGCAGCCGGGCATGCGGAAAATGCGTTTCGAGAAAACGAACGTCCTGCTCCGACAGCATCTGCGGAAGCCCGAGGGCCGGATCTAAACGCAGATAAAGCAATGGCGGGACACATGCCGCAATGATTGCGGCAACCAACAGCGGTTTTTCTATTGCAAAATTATTCGATCGCTCCGGCAGCAGCCGATCGAGGTGAAGAGCGAGCGGCACGGTTGAGAACAGAAAAAAGAAGGCGAGATACCTAAATTGATAGAATCCCAAAAACAAAAACAGCCAGGAAAGCAGGCGCGCCTCTGCAGGACCCGATCCTCTATAGCGCAGCTCAAGCGCGATAAACGCCAGAATATACACCATGCCAGGAATGCTTCCCGGAATGCTCATGTTCCGATAATAAGGCCACCACTCGGTGATGTACTGTTGCGAAAAGTGGCCCAGTACAGTCGTTAAGCCCACATAGATGTGCCAGCCGAGCGGATTGACAAGGGTTGCAATGAAACAGCCGGCTCCCACGAAACCGTAAATTTTGAAATTCGTCCAATCTCGCCTGAGCAACGCGACGCCACCGAAGACGCCGATAATGAAAAGGCCCAGCAAAAAGCCGCCATGCAGATTGGCCCAGAGCACCATGAGTGCAGGCAGCAATAGGACACGTCTGGTTCTTTTCAGGCATTCTCCGTAGAACACGACGGCAAACAGCATCGTTGCCATATTTGGCGAGGCGGTAAGATAGATGTTCGGGAATGCCGCATAAGCGGGATAAAGAACGCACGCCGACAGCACGGCAACACAAGCGCCCATTGCGCAAGCGCCGCTGCCCCTGCAAAGCGACGTAAGATATCCGACGATGGCCGCACCGCATGCGAGCACTAATAATATGAGGCCGCGAAAACCCGCATGTTGAAATAGCACGCTGGCAAACACGTCCCAAAGCCATGAAAGGTTGAACCATTGCCTGCCCGCGGCAGTGAACGACCATGGATCTTGGAACGGGATCTTGCCTTGATCTCTGATCAAGTCTCCGGCGGCGAGATGCCATCCCAAATCATAATGGCCAACAAGCATCGGCGCGTTGAGAAGGTAATACCCACATACCAATGAAATGAGAAAGATATGAAGTCCAGATCTCTGAAAGTAAGAACTGATGATCTTGCGCCAGTGGTCCACTGGCGCGGTGCCGCCGGCGGGAAACAGCGGAGCCCTGTGCGAATCCACAGCGAATTCTTCAGTTTGCGGCCGCGCTTGTCGGCGCACGCACTTGCTCCGGCTCGCGCTCGAACCCCAGCCTTTGCGATACGACATACAACGGCCGCCGCTTCACCTCGGCGTGGATGCGGCCGATATAGAGGCCCATGATGCCGGTCATGAGCATGTTGATGCCGCAAAGAAACGAAATGACGATGATGGTCGACGACCATCCCCTGACGAGATGGCTGTCGGTGAGCCAAAGACCCGCCACGTAGAGCCCGTAGAAAACCGCGCACGCTGACACAGCCAAACCGAACCAAATCGCGAGCCGCAACGGGGCATCGGAAAAGCCGAGCGCGCCGTTTACCGCCAGCCGGATCATCTTGGACAGGGGGTACTTGGATTCTCCCGCCAGCCGCGGCAACCGGTGAAATGTCACTTCGGTCTGGCGAAAGCCCAGCCACGCGATCATGCCCCTTATGAAGCGATCTTGCTCGGGCATGCGGCGCAACGCGTCCAGGACCTTGCGGTCTATCAGACGAAAGTCTCCGACATCCGCCGGAATCACGACCGAGGACATTCGGCCGAGCAGCTTGTAGAACAAATTCGCGGTGCTGCGTTTGAATCCGCTTTCACCGGCGCGAGACAAACGCCGGGCATAAACAACCTCGAATCCTTCTTTCCATTTGGCGATCATCTCGCCGACGATCTCCGGAGGGTCTTGCAGATCGGCGTCCATGACGACGATCGCTTCCCCCGCGGCCGCATCCATTCCGGCCGTGATCGCGATCTGATGACCGAAATTGCGGGACAAGCCGATATAGCGGTAGTGCGGATCATCCCGAGCAAGCGATTGCAGGACGACGGAACCGCAATCGGAGCTGCCATCATCGACAAAGATCGTTTCCGCCGGTCCGTCCAGTTGCGCCATCAGCGTCGCCATGCGCCGCAGCAGAATCGGAAGCACTGCCGCCTCGTTGAAGACCGGCACGACGATGCTGTAGCGAATGCCCGGAAGATCAGCCGCCATGGGAAATTTCGCTCGTGATCTCTAACGAGCTTAGGCTACGAGTTTAGGCCGTGGCTGGTTAACGTCACCTTGCGACGTACGGCATGATCCGTGGATCGCAGGGGGCGCACGATCCTTCCTTCCGCGTGCGACGCTTTCAAGGTGTCAGCCCGGGCCTCATGCCCTTTTCAAGCGCAGCCACGATTCGGTCGGTAATCTTTCGATAAACATCCCGCCGTGACCTTCTCCATCAGCGCCTTCTCGCGCTCGATGAGTTTGCCACTTCGGTTTTGGCGGTCCGAACCTCTTCCGCGGCGGTGTTACGCTGGGACTTGATGCTGCGTATCACATTGGCCACGAGACATGCAGGCTCGAACCAGCCGACAATCCCTTCGGGCCAAAAGTGCTACCCATGTCTCCGGTATAATCCGTAACCTATATGTCCAGAACGGACCCCCGCTGAAAGTGGCGCGCCAGCGCATCGAGTTGTCGCCGAGCGGGGCGCGCTGCGCGGCGGCAGGCGCGATAACGGGACGACGTAAAAGCAATTACGGCGTCACCACCACTTTGCCTATCACCTCGCGGCTTTCGATCAGGCGCAGCCCGTCGCGCGCTTCTGCGAGCGGCAGCACTTTGTCGATCACCGGCTTCATCTTCCCGGCGCTGATCAGCTGCATCAATGCCGACAGATTGTCGTCGTAGAAACTGTTGGAGCCGATGATCTTCAGCTCGAAACTCCAGACGTAGCGCAAATCCTCCTTGGGATCGTGGCCGGCGGTGGCGCCGCACACCAGAAGCTTGCCGCCGCGCTTGAGGCAGCGCAGCGACGGCACCCAGGTGTCGCCGCCGGTGAAATTGATCACCACGTCGACGCCGCCTTCGAAGCTGCGGCGCTGCGGCTTGCCGTATGTCTCGACCGCCCATTTCGACCAGTCGGTATCGCGGTAATTGATCACGTGATCGGCGCCGAGCGCTTGCAGCTGCCGCAGTTTTTCGGCGCTCGACGCGCAGGCGATGACCTCGGCGCCGAGGAGCTTGGCCAGGATCACGCAGCCGGTGCCGACGCCGCCGGCGGCGCCGAGCACCAGCACGCGCTCGCCGGCTTCGACCGTCCGATGCGTCACCAGCATGCGGTGCGCGGTGCCGTAGGCGACCGGCAGCGCCGCAGCCTCGGCGAAGCTGACGCCGTCCGGCATGGCGACGAGCTGGTCGGCGCCGACCAGGCAATATTCCGCCATGCCGCCGTCGAGCATTTCGCCCATCAGGCCTTTTGTCTTGTTGACCGGATTGACCAGCACGCGGTCGCCGACTTTCCAGCCAGCGATACCCTCGCCGACCTCGGCGATCTCGCCCGCCATGTCGAGGCCGATGATCACCGGCAGCGGCACCTTGATGCCGGGCATGCCGCGCACCGTGAACACGTCGTGATAATTGAACGACGCGGCGCGCACCCGGATGACGACGTGACCTTCCGTCGCCTGCGGCGTCGGATAATCGTCGACGACGGCGAGATCGTCGAGGCTGCCGTGGCGGCGGAGAACCAGCGCTTTCATCATTTACTCTTCTGCAGGGCGAAAGATTTGCGCACCTTATAGCCAACATCCAAGCGATCAAGGCCGCCCAGATGACGAACACTGGGCTTCAATCTATTGATCTCTCAACACGGCCTTGCCACTATTGCCGCATGAGGTTTGAGATTCTGGGTGAACTTCGCAAATCGAGACAATCGCCGCAGGGTCTGCTATTCGAGAGATCGCGCGTCTGCGCAGGATTATGGACGCGCACGCTGGCGCAAACGCAAGGGTGTTGCGCGCGTCCGGCTCGCGGACGGCACCGTACATCTCGCGGAGTTGCATTGGTGCGAAGCGAGCGGCATCGGGCGCAAGGAATTCAAGATCAAAAGCCTGCTCTGAGGCAAACGAGATGGTCAGAAAGAAGTCGGAACATTTGGTCGTATGCATCAGCAACGAGGGTTACGCCGTGTCCCTCGAAAAGCGCAAGATCTATCTTGCGCTTCGCGATGAGCGGGCAGAGAAGCGCGGTCTCATTCGCGTCGTCGATGAATCAGGCGAGGACTACCTCTATCCAAAGACCTTGTTCCGCCCGATCGCTCTGCCACAAGCCATCAAGAAGGCCGTGCTGGCCGCAGCGTGACGTCAATGCAGGAAAACTTCCGCCAGTTCCTCGATCGCCTGCGGCAGGTCGGCGAATTGGTCGATCTGCACCAGCCGGTCGACATCCGCCACATCGCCACCCTGGTCGACCAGGCCGAGACCGCGCTCTATTTCCATAACGTCATCGGCTACGCCATGCCGGTCGTGTCCGGCATCATCCGCTCGCGCCAGCGCGCCGTGATGTCGCTCGGCTGCGGGAATTTTGCCGAGATCGAGCAGAAGCTCGTTCAGGCGATCTTAAAGCCGATCCCGCCCAAGCATGTGAAAACTTCGCCGACCCGCGAGGTGACGCTCGTCGGCGACGACGTCGATCTGTTCCGGCTGCCGATCCCGATGTCGTCGATCTATGACGGCGGGCCGATGATCACCGCAGGCGTCGTGATCGCCCGCGATCCCGAGCTCGGCCTCAACTCCGGCATCTACCGCTTCATCGTCAAGGAAAAGGCGCTGACCGGCATCGACCTCGTCACGCCCAACAACATGCGGCTGTTCGTCGAGCGCGCGCTCGCGCGCAACGCGCCGCTGCCGATCTCGATCTCGATCGGCACCCATCCGATCGAGATCGCCGGCTCGGGCTACCGCGCGCCGCTCGGCGTCGATGAGATGGCGATCGCCGGCGGCATCCGCGGCGCCCCGGTGGAGCTCGCGCCGTGCACCACCATCGAGCTCCCTTACATTGCCGACGCCGAAATCGTGCTCGAGGCCGAGGTGCTGCCAACCGGCTGGACCTTTCCGGAAGGCCGCTTCGGCGAGTTCACCCGGCTGATGGGCGGGCTGCACTGGAATCCGCTGGTGCGCGTCAAGGCGATGTCGATGCGCCGGGACGCGGTCTACTACAATCTGCACATGCCGTGGGAGAACACCTGGCTCGCCGCGCCGACCCGCTATGCGGCGATCCGCCAGGCGCTGCGCACCGCGGGTGTGCAGGTCAAGGACATCAACGTCACGCTCGGCGGCTGCGCGTTCTGGCACGCCGTGATCTCGATCAAGAAGCAGCCGGGCGAGGGCAAGAACGCGCTCCTCGCCGCGCTGTCGGTGATGGACTTAAAGCACGTCGTCGTGGTCGACGACGACATCGACGTCAACGATCCGGCCGAGGTCGAATGGGCCATCGCCACCCGCGTGCAGGGCGACCGCGACGTGATGATCGTGTCGAACGCGCGGGCAAAACCGCTCGACCCCAGCCTGCCGCAGGGTTTCGGCGTGGTGCCGACCGGCGCCAAGGTCGGCATCGATGCCACCATTCCGGAAAACATTCCGCGCGAATATTACGAGCGCATCACCTACGCCTACGCCGACCGCGCCAAGATCGCCGATTACGTCAACGGCAAGCGCGATCCGGCGGGCGAAGCCGGCGACGAACGCGCCGTCGAAAAACTCGCGGCCAAAATCCTCGACACCATCGCCACGGAGCCGCTCTACTACACCGACGTCGCCGAAAAATTCTCGGCCTACGATTTCCGCACCATCGCCCGCGCCATCGGCCACCTGCACGCGACCGAGAAGCTCTGGCAAGACCCGCGCGGCCGGCTCTGCGTGCGCGGCTCGCAGTTCGCCGCCAAGCTGCCGGGGAAATAGTGCGTAGCCCGCATGGGCGAAGCTCCGTAGCCCGCATGAGCGAAGCGACATGCGGGATTGCGGCCGCGAGGCCGATCCCGGATATCGCTGCGCTCATCCGGGCTACGCGTTCCCTCCTTTATTTGCCCGGGAGGCACCGCGTTCGTGCCGTGCCGTGCCGCAAACCTC
>JASHSE010000570.1 GCA_030036975.1 Xanthobacteraceae bacterium
GGTGCTAAGCTGCAGCCGTACAGCTGAGCTGAGGATCAAGATTGCAAGAAACGGCCGCGAGCGGCGTCGACGGCAGCCTGCTCGTCGGCGCCGGTGTCCACAAAAGCTTCGGGGCGCTCAGCGTCCTTGACGGCGTGAATTTCACGCTTGCCGCCAATGAGGCGGTCGGCATCGTCGGCCCGAACGGCGCCGGCAAGACGACTCTGCTCAATGTCCTTGCCGGCGCCTATCGACCGACGACGGGCGCAGTCTATTTCGAGGGTGCCGACGTAACCACGCTCGACGCCGCTCAGCGTTGCCGCATCGGCATAGCGCGTTCGCATCAGATCCCGCGGCCGTTCGGCGGCATGACCGTTTTTGAAAACTGCTTCGTCGCCGCGACCACCGGCGGCGGCCTCGCGGGCCAGCGCGCCTATCAGTGCTGCGTCGACTCGCTCAAGCTGTGCCAGATGCTGCATGTCGCCAACAGGCGCGCGGAAACGCTCGGGCTGCTCGACCGCAAGCGCTTGGAGCTGGCGCGGGCGCTTGCCACCGGGCCGCGCGTGCTGTTGCTCGATGAGATCGGTGGCGGGCTGACCGACGAGGAGGCCAACAATTTGGTCGAGACCATCCAGGTGCTGCGCGGCCGCGGGCTGGCGATCGTCTGGATCGAGCACATCGTGCACGTGCTTATCCGCGTGGTCGAGCGCCTGGTCTGCATGGATGCCGGGCGCATCATCGCCGACGGCAAGCCGGAGGTCGTCATTGCCGATGCCGCTGTGATCGACGCCTATATCGGCGGACGGGGCGCCTCATGAGCCTGCTCGCGGTGGAGCAATTGGACGCCCGCCACGGGCTTCTCCAGGCGGTCCGCGGCGTGACCTTCACGGTGGCGGCGGGCGAAACGCTGGCGCTGCTCGGGGCGAACGGAGCCGGGAAGACCACCTTGCTGCGCACCATCGCCGGCGCTCACCGGCCGTTCGGCGGCCGCATCCTTTTCGACGGGGTCGATGTCACCGCGGTGCCGGCCTATGCACGGCTCCGCATCGGCATTGCGCTCGTCCCCGAGGGCCGTCGCCTGTTCACCGGGATGACAGTCAAGGAAAATCTCCTGGTGGCGGGCGCCTATGGCAATAGCGGCCCCTGGACGCTTGACACCGTGCTCGACGCCTTTCCGCTGCTGCGGCCGCGGCTCAACAATCGCGCCGGGACCCTGTCGGGCGGCGAGCAGCAGGCCGCCGCTATCGGTCGCGCCTTGATGACCAATCCCAAGCTGCTGTTGCTCGACGAAGTATCGCTTGGCTTGGCGCCGATTGCCGTCGAGGCCGTCTACCGCTCGCTCGAGGCGCTGATCAAAGCCGGCGCCACCGTCTTGCTGGTGGAGCAGGATATCGGGCGGGCGCTGGGCGTGGCGACGCACGTCGCCTGCATGCTGGAAGGCCGCATCATCCTTGCCAGAAGCGCCAAGGACGTGACCCGTGAGCAGGTCACCGAAGCCTATTTCGGTCTGCAACGGGCGCGGCGGGCGACCTCATGATCTGGATTACGCAACTCCTCAATGGCGTGCTGCTCGGTGGCTATTACGCGCTGCTCGCCTGCGGCCTTTCCTTCATGTTCGGCGTTATGCGCATCATCAATCTGGCCCATGGCGATCTCGCCATCTTGTGCGCCTGCATGGTGTTTTTGATCGCCGATCAAACCGGCATCTCGCCCTTCGTCGCGCTTATAGTGGCGCTGCCGCTCATGGCGGCGATCGGCTTCGGGCTGCAACGCTTGATGCTGGAACGCAGTCTGCGCGCCGGAATGCTAGTGCCGCTATTGACCACGTTCGGACTCGCCATCGTCATCGAAAACGGCCTATTCGAATATTTTGGCGCGGATTCGCGGTCGCTCGCCCCTTATATCGGGGATTTCGCCTTCGACAGCTGGGCCATTCCCGGCAACATCTATATCGGCTCACTCGCCTTGCTCATTTTTGCTGTCGCCGTTGTGTTGCTGGGGGGATTGAAGCTGTTTCTGACGCACACTTCGCTTGGCCGGGCGATACGCGCCACCGCGGAAGACCCCGACACCGCCGAGCTTGTCGGCATCAATGCCCGACACGTCTACGCCGTGGCGGCGGCGATCGCCGTGGCGTCGGCGGGACTGGCGGGCGTGTTCCTCGCCATGCGCGAAACGTTCTCGCCCTATTCCGGTCCGACGCAACTCATCTTCGCGTTCGAGGCGGTGGTGATCGGCGGTATCGGCTCGTTGTCCGGAACGCTGGTGGGCGGCATTGTGCTCGGTATTGCCCAGACCTTCGGCGCGCAGATCCATCCACAGGGCTTCCTCATTGCCGGACACATAGTATTTCTGGTGGTGCTCGCCGGGCGGCTGGCCGCTGGTGCATTGCAGGCGCGCGGCGGACTGCACCGATTGTTCGCGCGCCGGTTATGAGCAAGGATGCAAGCTTCATCGTCGAGCGCTCGACCCGGCTGTCGGCCGCCGCCGGGTTCGCCGCCGCTGTGCTGGTGGTGGTGCTCGCCTGCGGACCATTGCTGTTCAGCGCTAACATCGTCGACAGCCTCACCACGCTGTTCATCTATCTCATCCTCGCAGTGATGTGGAACGCGCTCGCCGGCTATGCCGGCCTGGTTTCGGTCGGGCAGCAGGCGTTCTTCGGGCTGGGCGCCTATTTCGCCATCCAACTTTCGTATTATGGCGTCGGCGTGTATCCGGCGCTGCTCATCGGCGCCTTGCTGGCCGGCATCCTCTCGCTGCCGATCTCGCCGTTGATGCTGCGGCTGGGCGGCGGCGAGTTTGCCATCGGCATGTGGGTGGTGGCCGAACTCGCCCATCTTCTGGTCGCGCTCGATCCGCTGATCAACGGCGAGACCGGGGTGTCGCTGATCGCGCTCAACGCCTTCAGCCCTGATCACCGCCGCGCTTATAATTATTGGATGGCGCTCGCCTCAGCCGTGCTGTTGCTCACGGTCGTGTTCATGCTGTTGCGCGGCCGTCTCGGCGCTTCGGTGCAGGCGATCCGTGACGACGAGGACGCCGCCAAGTCCGTCGGCGTGCGGGTGCTCGCCGGCAAGCGGATCATTTTCTTTCTCGCCGCGTTCGGCTGCGCGCTCGCCGGAACGCTGTGGCTGGCGACCTCCATCACCTTTCAACCGAACACTTATTTCGGCATTCAGTGGACCGCCTACATGATCTTCATGGTGCTGGTCGGCGGGCTGGGTACGTTCGAGGGTGCAATCGTGGGCGGCGTCATTTTCTTCCTGATTGAATATATGTTTGGCGCCACCGGCGTCTGGTATCTGATTGGTCTGGGCGCTACCGCCATTGTCTTTGCCTTGTTCCTGCCGCGCGGTTTATGGGGAACGCTGGAGGATCGCTGGGGAATCCGCCTGCTGCCACTGGGCTACAGCCTGCGCATGCTGTCCGCGGATTTCGATCAGCCCGATGCCGTTGCGGCAGCGCAGGAGCGGCGACAAACCCCAGCGTCCTTGGACAAACACGACATCGCTGCAGGCGATTCCAGTCCTGCGCCCCCGTGCTAAGGCGCTGGCGCGAGACAACGCAGGGGCGGAGCCCCGCTCGGCCTCTGAGCGCGGCAAGACGGCGGCCACGGCGCAAACCTTGACGCCTCCGCGGCGCACGCGACGCATAATTTCGGGAACGTCTTCTTATATCTGGAATATCTTCCGGCCCCATCCCGCGAAAGTGGACAAGCCGTTCGCACCGTGTTCGCTATGCGGGTGCGGCAGATATCCTTCCGCCACCGATTTTATTGCTCGCGCTTCGGCCGTCTGCCGTATAACCTTGCAAAGCGCGCCGATGGGAGGCCGGGTGAGTAGTTGGGTTCAGATTGTCCTGGATTTCATCTGGGCATCCTCCGGGCTCGCGCTCGTCGCATTCAGCCTCGGCTTGATCCTCGGCGAGTTGCGCATCGTGAACATTGCACAAGGCGACCTGATGATGGTCGGCGCTTATTCGATGTACGCAATGCGCGACCTGCCGTTTCTGATCGCACTTCCCCTCACTTTCGTTGTCGGGTTCGTTCTCGGTCTCGTTCTCGAGCGCGGCGTGCTGCGCTGGGTCTATGACAAAGGGTTCATGACGACGCTGCTGGCGACGTGGGGTGTCGGCATCATTTTGCAGCAAGGCGTCGCGACCGTCTTCACGGTGTCGCAAAAGGGCATCGATCCGCCGCTCAAGGGCCTGATCGAAATCGGCGACGTCGTCTATCCGGAATATCGCATCGCCGCCGCCGCCGCCATCATCGCGCTGCTGACGATACTGCTGCTCGTGCTTTATCGTACCTCTTTCGGTCTGCGCCTGCGTGCATCGATCGACAACGTGGAAATGGCGGCGGTACTCGGTATTTCACCGCAGCGAATGTTCGCTATGGTGTTTGCCCTGGCGACGGCGCTCGCCGTCCTGGCTGGCGCGCTGATCGCGCCGACCATTGCTATCAATCCCACCCTCGGCCTGTCTTTCCTGGCGCCGGCATTTTTTGCCGTGCTGATCTCGAAACCGGGTTCGAGATCAG
>JASHSE010000571.1 GCA_030036975.1 Xanthobacteraceae bacterium
GTCGCCGCCGCATAGGAGAGCCGGAACGCCGGCCCAACGCCGAACGGCGTGCCCTGCACCACCGCGACACCCTCGGCCTCGAGCAGTTCGGTGACGAAATCCTCGTCGGTCGCAAGCTTCTTGCCGGTCGGCGCGATCTTGCCCATGGTATCGGCGCACGACGGGTAGACGTAGAACGCGCCCTCCGGCTTGGGGCAGCGGATGCCGTTCGCCTGATTGAGCATGGAGACGCAGAGGTCGCGCCGCTCCTTGAAGATCCTTTTGTGCTTCTGAATAAAGTCCTGCGGACCGTTGAGCGCCTCGACCGCCGCCCATTGCGACACCGCCGCCGGGTTCGAGGTCGATTGCGACTGCAGCATCGCCATCGCCTTGATCAGCGGTTCCGGGCCGCCGCCATAGCCGATGCGCCAGCCGGTCATGCAATAGGTCTTGGACATGCCGTTCACGGTCAGCGTGCGCTCATAGAGACGCGGCTCGAGCTGCGCCGGAGAAAAGAACTCGAAGTCGTCGTAGACCAGATGCTCGTACATATCGTCGGTCATCAGCCAGACATGCGGGTGACGCACCAACACATCGGTGATCGCCTTGAGCTCGGCACGCGTATAGGCGGCGCCGGTCGGGTTCGACGGCGAGTTGAACAGGAGCCACTTGGTTTTCGGCGTAATGGCGCGCTCCAGCGCCTCCGGCTTCATCTTGAAGCCGTCCGCCATGCGGGTCTCGATCGCCACTGGCTCGCCGCCGGCGACCAGCACGATTTCCGGATAGCTCACCCAGTAGGGCGCCGGGATGATGACCTCGTCGCCCGGATTGAGCGTCGCCATAAAGGCGTTGAACAGCACCTGCTTGCCGCCGGCGCCGATGATGATCTGCGACGGCTTGTAGTCGAGCTCGTTCTCGCGCTTGAACTTTCGCGCCACCGCCGCCTTGAGTTCCGGAATGCCCTCGACGGCGGTATATTTCGCCGCCCGGCCGTCGCGGATGGCCTTGATGGCGGCCTCCTTGATGTTATCGGGCGTGTCGAAGTCGGGCTCGCCGGCGCCGAGCCCGATCACGTCGCGGCCGGCCGCCTTGAGCGCGCGCGCCTTGTCGGTCACCGCAATAGTGGCCGACGGCTTGATGCGCATGGTACGGTCCGCGAGAAAGGCCATTGCAATCTCCACCTGCTTTTGCAGCGGGTGCTTCCTAAAGCGATGCCGGCGCACAAGCAAGGACAAAACGCGGTTCCACGGCCAGCCCTGCTTGCCGCGGCCGCGGTGCTGGGGCGGCGGGCGGAACTTGGCCGCGTTTCGCTGGTGCGTTTCGACGGCGCTTCCATTAGGATGGCGGACAGCGGCTCGCGGAGCGGTCACGACATCGCCGCGTTCGAACGCTAGATGCGCAGAACGGCAATCGGGAGGGGCCGCGCGGGAGGTCGGAGCGCCGATGTTTACGCTTTACTCGATGCAGCGCTCCGGCAACAGCTACAAGGCGCGGCTTGCCTTGGCGCAGCTTCGCGTCCCCTATCGCCTGATCGAGATCGACATCCTCAAGGGCGAAAGCCATACGCCGGAGTTCCTGCTCAAGAATCCGAGCGGCCAGGTGCCGCTGCTTGAAGTGGCGCCCGGCCGCTATCTGGCCGAATCCAATGCCATCCTCTGGTACATCGCCGGCGGCACGCCGCTTGCGCCGGAGGATCGCGTCGATTGCGCCGAGGCGCTGCAATGGATGTTCTTCGAGCAGCACAGCCTGGAGCCGAATCTGGGCGCCGCGTATTTCTGGCTGACGCTGATCAAAGGCGGCCGCGAACTGCAAAGCCACGCCATCGAGGACTGGATGGAAGAAGGCCATCGCGCGCTCGGCGTGATGGAGAAGCATCTTTCCCTGCACGATTACTTCGCCGCCGACCACTACACCATCGCCGACATTGCGCTCTACGCCTACACGCATGTGGCGCATCAATGCGACTATGACCTGTCGGCCTTTCCCGCAGTGCGCGCCTGGCTGGCGCGCGTCGCCGCGCAGCCGGGTTACGTCGCGATGGATCTCAATCCGGTTCAGGAATTCAGTGCTCAGTAATCAGTAATCAGAAAAGTTGACCTCCGAACCCTCTGAACCCTCTGATCACTGATTACTGATATCTGAACCTGATACCTGAAAGCCGCAGCGGCAGTTTATTGCGCGGGCCGGCTGGGCGTTAACTCTTCGTTAATCCAAAACACAAAATTGCCCTTATTCGTCAACGGCTTCGCCCAAGTTCAGCCGAATACGCGCCGGCATCCGCAGCGAACCATGGCGGCATCGACCAAACTGATTCGCCTTAAAGGATGCCGACCATGACAGAGCTCAACGGGACGGTCGGTTTTGCGTCGTCCGCTGCCAAAAATATGGTTATCAAGCGCCGCCACGCCGGCGTTGAACTCGCTGCCACCGTCGCATTGGCTATTTCACTGGTCATTGCCGCGACCGCCGTTTCGATCGGCGCAACACGGGCTCAGGTGCTCGGCGTTGTCGGAAACAGCCGGGACGCCACGATTGCACTTGCGGCGTTACTTGCGGCGTTACTTGGCCTGGTGATAGCGGGCGCCGTCGGCATCGGCAGGCTGACCGCGATCGCCGCGCGCAACCGCATGTAGCGGCGCCATGAGATCGCCGTGGCGCAACAAATGACTTAAGTCTCGGCAGTAATGCCGATATGGTGGGGCGGTCCAATCCTGCCGGAGCGCCCGTCATGAAGCTCGTCACCGCCATCATCAAGCCGTTCAAGCTCGATGACGTGCGCGACGCGCTGTTGGCCGTCGGCGTGCACGGCATGACCGTGTCCGAGGTCAAGGGCTACGGCCGGCAAAAGGGCCATACCGAGATCTATCGCGGCGCCGAATACGCCGTGAATTTTCTGCCGAAAATCCGCATCGAGATCGCGGTGACCGAAGCGGACGCCGACCGCGTGGTCGAGGCGATCGGCGCCGCCGCCAAAACCGGCCAGATCGGCGACGGCAAAATCTTCGTCACACCCATAGAGCAGGCCGTGCGCATTCGCACCGGCGAGACCGA
>JASHSE010000572.1 GCA_030036975.1 Xanthobacteraceae bacterium
CGCGGTGGCGGAAAATCCGGTCGCGACGACGATCGACTCGCTCAACACACTGGCGGTCGACCTGACGGAATCGAACGGCGCGCTCGCCACGGCATCGCAGAATGACATCACGACGCTCGACAATCCCTGCTATGTCGGCGGCGAGATCGTTTGCTTCGGCTCATCGACTCTCACCGCGGCAAACAAATATAACCTCACCGATCTCGCCCGCGGCGTCTACGGCTCGGAAAGCGCGATCGCCGATCATCCGACCGGCACCGCGTTCGCCCGGCTCGACAACGTCTTCAAATATCCGTTCGGCCAGGGCGTCATCGGCCAGACGCTGTATTTGAAGTTCCAGTCGTTCAACGCCTGGGGCGGCGGCATGCAGTCGCTGGCCGACTGCGCGGCCTATCCGTACACCATCACCGGCTCGGCGCTGCTGTCGCCGCTGCCCGATGTCACCGACATCTATTCCAATTATCAGAGCGGCTTCCAGTACATCTATTGGGACGAGGTCACCGACTTCCGCTCCGGCATCTCTTACGAGATCCGTCAGGGCGCGAGCTGGAACGGCGGCCTGTTCATGTGCACCCAGGCGCATCCGCCGTTCATCGCGCCGGGCAACGGCACCTATTGGATCGCGGCGCGCTGTCAGCCGGTCGCCGGCGGCCCGATCGTCTATTCGGAGACGGCGGTCTCGCTCGTGGTTTCCGGCAATCAGCTGGCGCTGACTTACGCGCAAGGCTTCGACGAATTCGTCACCGGGTTCGCAGGCTCGCTCGACTACGGGCTGGTCGGCGGCGCAACCGTTTTGGCGACGCTCGATCTCACCACCGAGGCTTCGGCCGCAAGCGCGAGCGGCAACCAAGTCGCGCTCGTCAGCCTGCCGTCGCTCGTCACCTACGGGTTCGAAATTTCCGACGCCACCACGCCGGCGGCGATCCCGTCCGGCGCGACCGTGCAGTCGATCGATTTCTACGCCAGCGCCGATTACGGCCCGCTCGAATTGACCAACCAGATGACGCTGGCGACCGTCGATTACGGCTCGATCGCGAGCGGCGTCACCACCGGCGTCGACGACGGCGCGATCACCGACACGGTAGCGACCGTCGCCCTGTCGGTGAATCTGGCCGGCGGCGGTGTCGCGGCGGGCGACACTATCGCGCTCGCCGGCGTGCCGCTCGACGTGCCGCTCTACTACGAGCCGCCGAACGCGCACGCGATGACGTCGGGCTATCTGGCCAATGCCGCGGTCAATGCCAATGCGGCGTTCTCCGGCACGCTGTTCAACGCCAATTTCCTGGGCATCGGCGACGTCCTCGACGACCCGGATTTTTTAGGCGCCGGCGAGACGTCCTATGTCGACGGCTGGGTCGAGATCGCGACCGCAGCCAATGTGCCGCCGGAGCCGGTGCCGCAATGGGGAGCGTGGCAGCAGTTCACGCCGGGCGTGTTTCCGGCCACCGCATGGAAGCTGCGCATCGGGCTGCAAACCTCGTCGCCCGCCGCGGTGCCGACCTGCTCGGCGTTTGCGTTCAGCGGGCAGTTTCCGACGCGCACCGACAATTACGTCGACGAGAGCGTGCCGGCCGGCGGCTTGACCATCGTCTTCACGCCGGACGGCAGCACGACCGCGCAGCCGTTCAACTCTGGCGTCAACGGCAACCCGCTGCCGAGCGTGCAGGTCGATTGGCAAGCGAGCGCCGGCGACACCTATCAGATCACCGGCCTGTCGCTGGCGCAGTTGACCATCACCTTCTTCAACGGCGGCGTCGCCGTCGCCCGCACCGCGACCGTCGTGGTGCAGGGGGCATGATTCGTTGTGACGGGCAGCGAAGCTGCGTCCCTTCTCCCCTTGCGGGAGAAGGACAGGATGAGGGGGCGCGGCGGTGCGGATTTTTCTCCGGCGCAAGGCCCCTCACCTGATCGCGCTGTCGCGCGATCTGTCCTCTCCCGCAAGCGGGCGAGGGGGGCCAGCGGGGCCGGCGGCGTTACATCGAACAAACAAACAACTGGATGCTTTGAATGAGCCAGGGATCGACTGTCCTTCCCACCACCGGCGTGTTCTCCGGGCTGACCGAGCAGGGCAACATCAACGCCGCGCTGGCGGCGCTGGTGTCGGAAAATTCCGGCGGCTCGCCGCCATCGTCGCCGGCGCCGGTCGTCGGCCAGCCCTGGCTCGACACGTCGGTTTCCGGCTATGTCACCCATCGCCGCTACAACGGCTCGACCTGGAATCCAATCTGGACGCTCGATCTGACGACCGGGCTCATTTCGCTCGCCGCATCGGAGCCGCAGAATTGGACGGTGGCGAGCGGCACCCACGACGCCATCACCGCGGCCTACGACCCGCCGGTGACCGGCCCGCTCGCCGATGGCACCGTGCTGGCGTTCCGTGCCACATCGGCGAACCTGACCACGGCGCCGACCTTCAGCCCCAATGGTCTCGGCGCCGGCGTCATCACCAAGAACGGCGGCCAGGCGCTCGCGCCTGGCGACATTCCCGGCAATCTCGCGGAAGTGCAGCTGCGCTGGAATCTCGCGCAGACGCGGTTCGAGTTGCTCAATCCGCCGGCGGTGCCGGTCGGCGGCATCGTGCCGTATTTCGGCGGCACGCTGCCGTCCGGCTTCGCCCTGCCGCAGGGGCAGAATCTTTCGGCGACGACCTTTCCGGCGGCCAACGCCGTGCTCGGCACCACCTACGGCAATCCGGGCGGCGGCAATTTCACCATGCCGGATCTGCGTGGACGGTTCTTCTTCAACCTTGACGCCGGCGGCACCACCAGAATGAGTTCAATTGGGGCAACGCTCGGTGCCACCGGTGGCTCGCAGTCCTATACGATCGCGCAGAATCAGCTGCCGAACGTGACGCCGACATTCGCGGGAACGGCGGCGACCATCACCTCAAATCAATCAAATATCGCTAATTATGACGATGACCAGAGCTATGCACCTGCTGGCGAAGGAAATGTCGGTACCGTCAGTTTTCCCGTCGGGGTCAATCCTCCCGTGGGACCGGTGACGGCCAGCTATACGCCGGCTGGCAACGTTTCATCGATAAACGGCAACGTGACGCAGCAGGCGCTGACGACGATCCCGCCCGCCATGGGCATCAACTGCATGATGAGGATCGTGTGATTTTCCAGCGTCGCCAAAATTTCCACTGGCGCGCCCGTCGGCGAAGCCGCTTGATGATCACCATGTCCTCCGATTCCTCACGCTGGTGCATAGGGGCCGCTTGACCACGCCTCCAGATGTTTGTGCAGGCTATTTTTTCAGAAAGAAACGCGCGCGTTTCTGGCGATCCTCCCTTCATAAACACGGCAACGAAATCGTTCCAGGGATCGCTCTTGCGTTCGGCAATGAAGGATTCGATCAGGATCACTTCATGGCGGTTGCGAGTTGCCCAGGCTTCGA
>JASHSE010000573.1 GCA_030036975.1 Xanthobacteraceae bacterium
TGGTAGCTCAGCTCGCCGGGGTCGCTCAGATCGGGCACCTTCCAGCCGTCGAGGTCATATTCCGCCATGCACGCCTCGGCGAAGCCCTTGAATTTGTCGGCATTGCCGGACGCCTGGGCACCGAACAGGCAATAACGTCGGATTTCCTCAGTCGAGCCGCCATAGTTAATCTCGTAAAGTTCGTGGCGGCCGCCGAATTCGCTGGCGAGACAGTCCCAGAGCAGCTTGAGAAGTTTCACGCGCTCTTCCGCCTTGTAGCCGTTCGAGCCGCGAAGATATTGGTCGAGATAAGGCCTGATCTCCGCGCTCTTGAAGTCGCGAGCGTGACTGTTAAGATAAATCAATCCCGAGGCCACCGTCTGCTCGATCAAATACTTGACTCGCGTGTAAGCCATCGTCGCGATGATCTGATAGGCGTTGCCTGGATCCATGTTGGGCAGCACATAATCGCCGATCCAGGGCTTTGGCTCGCGCACCATTGCGTCGGAAAGCCCCCAGAACAGATTGCGCCAAGCGATGACCTCGCCGACATTCGCCTGCACGCCGCGATAGTCCTTGGTGCCCGAGGCCTCCGTCGCCTTGAGCAGCAGGCCGGAGATGAAATCGAGTTTGACCGCGAGTCTGGTGCAGCCGTGCACGACGAAACGCGGCAAAAAGCCGGTACGTGGGAAAAAGTTGTTGGCTTTTTCCACGTCGTTATAGACGAACACGTTCTCCCAAGGCACCAGCACCTTGTCGAGAATGAACACGGCGTCGTTTTCGTCGAGCCGGCTCGACATCGGATAGTCGAACGGGCTGCCCATGGCTGTGGACGTCATCTCGTAGGACGTCCGGCAGACGAACTTGACGCCGGCCGCGTTGGTCGGGACCATGAACACGACGGCAAATTTTTTGTCCTGCACCGGAATGAGCCCGTGATGGGCGACGAAGGTGAAATTCGTCAGCACCGATCCGGTGGCGACCACCTTGGCGCCGGACACGACAATACCGGCGTCGGTCTCCTTCTCCACATGGCAACAGACGTCGCCCACTTCGTTCGGCGGGCGGTCGCGGTCGATCGGCGGATGGATGATCGCGTGGTTGATGAAAGGCACCCGTTCCTGGCTGAACTTGTACCAGCGCTTGGCGTTCTCCTGGTACGGCTCGTAGAACGCGGCATTGGCGCCGAGCGTAGCGAGGAACGCCGCCTTGTAGTCGGGCGAGCGGCCCATCCAGCCGTAGGTAATTTTCGCCCATTCGGCGATGGCATCGCGGCCAGCGACGAGTTCTTTTGCGTTTTTCGGCGCCTTGAAGAAGGCGTGCGTCATGCCGCCGTTTCCAGTCTCGGTCGGCAGCAGCAGCTTGTGCTTGCGTTTTTCGTCGTGCAGGGCGTCGAACAAGCGGGCCACCATCCGCGCGGTGTTGCGAAACGCCGGATGCTTGGTAACGTCCTCGACCCGCTCGCCGTAGATGTAGACCGTGCGGTCGTCGCGCAGCGAATCGAGATATTCCTGGCCGTTCTGCGGCCGCTCGACCTTGAGCTTTCCGATCTCTTCCGGACGCGACGCCGGCGCCGGCTTGCGTGACAGCTGCGACTTTGCCGCCATCGACTTCGTCGCCATGACTTTACCTCCCGCTGACCCCATGTGTTCGATTATCGAACATATGTCCGTATACCGAACCCCGCTCAACGATACGGTTGCGCTCGCGCTCTGACAAGAGGCGAGCCAGACGGGAACTAAGCGCCTGTTGCCGACTGCGCCAACCGCCTGGCGATCTGCTTGAGTTCGGGGAGAAATTTTTCCCGCATCTCGTTGCGCGTCGTGCGGGTGCTGTGGGTGGACAGGTTGATGGCGGCGAAGACTTGGCCCGCGCCATCCAGGATCGGCACCGCGAGCGCGCGCAAGCCGCGCTCGAGTTCTTCATCGACAATCGAAAATCCCTGCTCATAGTCGGCCTGCACACGGTCGAACAGCGCCTGCACGTCGGTGATCGTGTAGGGCGTATACGCCTCGATTTGCAACGACATGAGCCGGCGCCAGATTTCGGCTTGATCGAGAAAACCGAGCTGCGCTCGACCCAAGGCCGTATGGAAGGCCGGCAATCGGTTGCCGACGGCGAGCACCGCCGACATGATGCGCCGCGCCGGGATGCGCGCGACGTAAACGATATCGTTGCCCTGCAGGATCGCGCCGGAGCACGATTCGCCCAGGCGCTCGCTCAATTCCCGCAACAGCGGCACCGCACGCTCGACCCAGCTCTGGGTCGCAAGATACGCGGAGCCAAGCTCGAAGATACGCGCCGACAAGGCGAACACGCGGCCGTTCTGCTCGACATAGCCGAGCGCGCTCAGCGTGCGCAGCACACGCCGCGCCGCGGCACGCGAGAGGTCTGCGATTTGCGCCGCCTCGGACAACGTCATCGTCGGACGTTCGCGCCCGAACGCGCCGAGCACGGCGAGACCCTTGGCGAGCGTCGTCATGAATTCCTTGTCGTCGCGATGGTGCGGGCGCCGCATTGGCATGGTCGTGCGCACAACGGAGTCCATTGACTCCGTGGCGGCTCTGGCTGAAACTGCTCGACTGACGAACGAGTGTTCGAATATCGAACGTTGGCGCCCTCGTCAAGCAGGCGCGGCGACGCAAAAGCGGGCACGGATCCGGCGCCAGCGGCGATTGATCACCGGCACCTTGAGGGAGGACACAGATGAAAAGCCGCAAGCCTGACCGCGCCATCGACCGTCGCACGCTGTTGAAATACTCGGCCGCGGGCGGCGCGGTTCTGGCCACCGGCGTCCAGGCGCCGGCGATCGCGCAGCAGCGTGCCATCAAGCTTGGTTATGTGAGCCCGCAAACCGGGCCGCTCGCAGCTTTCGCCGAGGCTGACAACTTCATCCTCGGCAATTTCAAGGCGATCACCAAGGGCCGCATCACGGTCGGCAACGCGACGCTGCCCGTCGAGGTCGTGGTCAGGGACAGCCAGTCCGATCCGAACCGCGCCGCGGCGGTCGCCAAGGACCTGATCGTGCAGGACAAGGTCGACCTCATGCTGGTCGCTTCCACGCCAGAGACCACCAACCCGGTCTCCACCCAATGCGAGATCGAGGAGGTGCCCTGCATCTCGTCGGTGGCGCCATGGCAGTCCTGGTTCATCGGCCGTCAGGCGAACCCGGCCGGCGGGCCGCCGGCGTGGAAAGGCTTCAATTACACCTATCACTTCTTCTGGGGCCTCGAGGACGTGATCGCGGTCTATACGACCATGTGGGGTCAGGTGCCGACCAACAAATCCGTCGGCGGTCTTTTTCCCAATGACGGCGACGGCAACGCGTGGGGCGACAAGGTCGTCGGCTTTCCGCCTGTGCTTGCTAAGCTCGGCTACCGGCTCACCGATCCCGGACGCTATCAAGACCTCACCGACGATTTCTCCGCGCAGCTCTCCGCCTTCAAGTCGGCCAATTGCGAGGTCATCACCGGCGTGATGCTGCCGCCCGACTTCACCACCTTCTGGAAGCAGGCGCTGCAGCAAGGCTTTAAGCCGAAGGTCGCCTCGATCGGTAAGGCGATCCTGTTCCCGAGCTCGGTTGAGGCCTTGGGCAAGGACGGCAACAACCTGTCGTCCGAAATCTGGTGGTCGCCGCAGCATCCCTTCAAATCATCGCTCAACGGCATGACAGCGCATGCGCTGGCCGGCGCTTACGAAACTGCAACCAACAAGCAATGGACGCAGCCAATTGGCTTCGTGCACGCGTTGTTCGAGCTGGCAGTCGACGTCATGAAACGCACCCCGCAACGGGGCGACCCCGATGCGATAGTGAACGCGATCCGGGAGACCAATCTCGATACCGTGGTCGGCCACCTTCAGTGGAACGGCGCGAATCTGCCGCCGTTTGCGGCCAAGAACGTCGCCAAGACGCCGCTCGTCGGCGGCCAATGGCGATTGAAAGGCGGCAACAAGTACGATCTCGTGATTACGGAAAATCGCACCTTCCCGGCGATCCCGGTCGGCGGCAAAATGGAGCCGATCGCTTAGGCGGGCTTGCTTGGCGGTCGGTTGGCCGCCCGCTCGCCGGCTCACTCGCCGTTGCCGTTGATGGTGCGCTTCCGTGTCGCTTCTGGAAATCCACGGTCTGCGAAAATGCTTCGGCTCAGTGGTGGCCGCCGACGACATCGCGTTTATCGTTGCCGCGGGCGAAGCTCTCGGCATCATCGGGCCGAACGGCGCCGGTAAGACGACCTTGTTCAATCTGATTGCCGGCGGTCTTTTCCCCGATGCCGGTACGATCCGCCTCGACGGGCACGACATCACCGCCGCGCGGCCGCACCAACGCTGCCGCGCCGGCATCGCGCGTTCGTATCAGATTCCGCGGCCGTTCGAGAATTTCACGGTGTTCGAAAATCTGCTGGTGGCCGCTGTGCATGGCGGGCGCAAATCCGAGGCCGATGCGGCGCAGCTTTGCGGCGAAATCCTCAATCGCTGCCGGCTGTTGCCGCGCGCCAACGCGCTTGCCGGCTCGCTCACCTTGCTGGAGCGCAAGCGCCTGGAAATGGCGCGCGCGCTGGCGACCGCGCCGCGGCTCCTCTTGTTGGACGAGATTGCCGGCGGGCTCACCGAGAGCGAATGTGCCGAATTGGTCGGTACCATCAAGGAGCTACGCGCGACGGGCGTCACCATCGTCTGGATCGAACATATCGTGCATGCGCTCGTCGCCGTCGTCGACCGGCTGATCGTGCTCAATTTCGGAAGAAAGATCGCCGACGGAAATCCGCAGGCGGTGATGAGTTCGGCGGACGTGCAGCAAATCTACATCGGCATTGAGGCGTGAGGCCGGCATGGCATTGCTGCAGACGTGCGGCCTCAAAGCCTACTACGGCGACTTCCAGGCGCTTTACGGCATCGACACTAGCCTCGACGCCGGGGAAACCCTCGCCATCATCGGGGCCAACGGAGCAGGTAAATCGACCTATCTCAAAGCTATTGCGGGTTTGATCCGCGGTCCGGCGGAATCCGTCTGGTTCGAGGGGCGGCCGATCGGCGCAGCGCCGGCCGCCGCGATCATGAGACTCGGCATTGCGCTTGTTCCGGAAGGAAGGCGGCTATTTCCGTCGCTGACGGTGGAGGAGAATCTGCTGGTCGGCCGCTACGGCAGAAGCACAGCCGGCCCGTGGTCGCTCGCGGCGATCTACACGCTGTTTCCGGCGCTCAAGGCGCGCCGCAACGGTGCCAGCGCCACGCTCTCCGGCGGCGAACAGCAGATGGCGGCCATCGGCCGCGCGCTCATCTCGAATCCGCGCGTGCTGCTGTGTGACGAGATCAGCCTGGGGCTGGCACCGATCGTCGTCCGCGACCTCTACGACGCGTTGGCGCACATCAAGGCCGCCGGCACCAGCGTCGTGCTGGTCGAGCAGGACATCGTGCAAGCCACAAAAGTGTCGGATCGCATCTATTGCTTCCAGGAGGGCCGGCTTTCGCTCGCCGGCCGCCCCGCCGAATTGTCGCGCGATCAGATGCATCGCGCATATTTCGGCTCGTAGCATGAATGTCTGGGCCGACGCGCTCATTCAAGGCATCCTGCTTGGCGGCCTCTACGCGCTGTTCGCCGCCGGCCTTTCGCTCATCTTCGGCATCATGCGGCTGGTCAACCTGGCGCACGGCGACCTGATCGTGCTCGCCGCTTTCGTGATCCTGACCATCGCCGCCTGGCTCGGACTCGATCCGTTTGCCGCAGCGCTCGCGGCGCTTCCGATCATGTTCATGGCCGGCTTTGCGCTCCAGCATCTGCTGCTCAACCGCACGCTCGGCCGCGACCTGTTGCCGCCGCTTCTGGTCACTTTCGGTCTCTCGATCATCATCGAGAACGGTCTGCTCGAACTGTTTTCCGCCGACAGCCAGCGGCTGCGCGCGGGTTCGATCGAGACCGCGTCCGTCTCGCTCGGCGGCGGCGTCGCCGTCGGCGTCATTCCTCTGCTTACGCTAGCCTCGGCGATCGGGGTCGTCCTAGCGCTAAATCTTGTTTTCTATCGCACGTCGCTCGGCCGCGCTTTTCGCGCCACCGCGGACGACCTGGAAATCGCGCAGCTTATGGGAATCGATTTTTCCCGCATCTTCTCAGTCGCCATGGGACTGGCCTTCATCGTGGTGACGATCGCGGCGCTTTATCTCGGCATGCGCGCCAATTTCGACCCAACCATCGGCCCCGAACGTCTGCTCTATGCGTTCGAGGCGGTCATCGTCGGTGGATTGGGAAGTTTTTGGGGCACGCTCTGTGGCGGCATCATAATCGGCGTCGCGCAGACGATCGGCGCCCAACTTGATCCCGAATGGCAGATTCTCGCCGGCCATCTCGCGTTCTTGGTGGTGCTCGTGCTCAGACCGCGCGGCTTGTTCCCGCGCGCCACGGATTAGGGCATGCGATGACCGAGAGAAGCCCAATGCCGCCCGCTGCCTCGGCGCACTACCGGATCGAGAGGAAGACCCCGGCATCCTACGCTGCCGCCGGCGCTGCGTGCGTACTGGTTGCGGTTCTCGCCGCGATTCCCGGATTTGCCGGCCGCAATGTGGTCGAGGAACTCATCTTCGTGTATTACATGCTGGCGCTGGCGCAGTGCTGGAACTTGCTCGCCGGCTATGCGGGGCTGGTGTCCATCGGCCAGCAGGCCTTCGTAGGGCTCGGCGGTTACCTGCTGTTCGCGCTGACGATCATCGCCGGGCTCGATCCGCTTGTCGCGATCCTCCTCTGCGGCTTGATCGCCGCCGCCTTTGCGCTTCCGACCGCCCTGGTCGTCTTTCGCCTGCGCGGCGCCTATTTCGCCATCGGCACCTGGGTCGTCGCCGAGGTCTATCGGCTGGGATTCGCGCAATTCAAACGGCTCGGCGGCGGCACAGGCACGTCGCTGGGACCGGAGATCACCAACCAGGTGTTTGGCATTGAGTGGATCAAGTCGTTGTTCGACGTGAGGACGCCGGCCGCGCGCGATATCATTTCCTATTGGGTTGCGCTCGCACTGGCGGCTGCAACGCTGGTACTCGTCTATCTCATCCTTCGCTCGCGCCGCGGTTTGGCGCTGGGCGCGATTCGGGATTCCGAGGATGCCGCCGAAAGCGTCGGCGTCGACTACTTTCGCGTCAAGCTCGGCATCTACGTCATTACCGCCGTGGCGACGGGAATGATCGGCGCGCTCATTTATCTGCAGAACGCCCGCATCTCGCCGGATGCCGCGTTTTCAGTACTCAACTGGACCGCCTACGTGATCTTCATTGTGGTGATCGGCGGCATCGGCACGATTGAAGGGCCGATCGTCGGCACGCTCGTGTTTTATCTCATGCAGCGGTATCTCGCGAGCTTCGGCGCTTGGTATCTCATTGTCTTGGGCGCGCTCGCGATTGCCGTCATGCTGTTCGCCCCGAAGGGGTTGTGGGGCTACGCCGCTGGACGCTATGGACTTGCTTTATTCCCAATCCGTCGGCGCCTTCTTGTAAAGAATCAAGACTAAGCGCAAACTTGGAGATTCATTTCAATGCTTGCAGAAGCGGCCGCGCGCGCCGCTGCGGACGCGGCTGCGAGCGATGGCAATGGCAAGATGCGTCTTGTCGGTCCCGGTTCCACCGGCCATCACGACGTTGCGCCGCTGCGCGATGAAGCCGCCGCTGGCAATTCGATGCGGGGCTTACTTGCGATGTTGTTGTTTGATCCGAGCGAGGTCTCCTTGATCCGGCAAAAAGCTCTCCTGCAGTGTAAAACTCCGCTCACGGCCCCTCGCTGCCGTCTCGGCATGTCCG
>JASHSE010000574.1 GCA_030036975.1 Xanthobacteraceae bacterium
AAATCCATCCTGCTGGATGCATTTGCGCTGGCGCTCGGCGCGCGCGGCGAAGCGGCGTTGGTGCGCGCCGGCGCCGAGCAGGGCCAGGTCACCGCGGCGTTCGAGCTGGCGCGCCGCCATGCGGCGCGCCGCATCCTCGCCGACAACGACCTCGGCGGCGACGACGAGGAATTGATCGTGCGCCGCGTGCAGTTTGCCGACGGCCGCACCCGCGCCTTCGTCAACGACCAGCCGGTCGGGGTCGGGGTGTTGCGCGCGCTCGGCGCGGCTTTGGTCGAAATCCACGGCCAGCACGACGACCGCGCCTTTACGGACGCGGCTACGCACCGTGCGCTGCTCGACGCCTATGGCGGCCTCGACGTGGAAACCGAAGCCGTGGTGCGGTTGTGGAACGAGCGCCGCGCCAGCGAGATCGCGGTCGCGGCGCATCGCGACGAAGTCGAGCGCGTCGCCCGCGAGGCGGAGTGGCTGCGCCACGCCGTCGACGAACTGCGCCGCCTGGCGCCGCAAGCCGGCGAGGAGACCGCGCTCGCCGAGCGGCGCGCCGCGATGATGCAGGCGGAAAAGGTTGCCGACGATTTGCGCTTCGCTCATGACGGCATCGGCGGCCCGCAGTCGCCGGTGACGCCGCTCGCCACCGCGCTGCGGCGGCTGGAGCGCCGCGCCGCGCAGGCGCCTGCCCTGATCGAGCCGTCGGTGAAGGCCATCGACGCCGCGTTGGTGGCGCTGGAGGAGGCGCGCGGCCATCTCGAAGCGGCGTTGCGCCTGGCGCGCTACGATCCGAACGAGCTCGAGCGCATCGAGGAGCGGCTGTTCGCGCTGCGCGCGGCCGGGCGCAAATACAACGTCGCGGTCGATGCGCTCAGCGCGCTGGCCGAGCGTTACGCCGGCGATCTGGCGCTGATCGATGCCGGCGCCGAACGGCTCGCCGTGCTGGAACAAGCGGCGCAAGCGGCGGTGGCGCGCTACCGCGCGGCGGCGCAGGCGCTGTCGGCGCGCCGCCGGCGCGCCGCGCTCAAGCTCGACAAGGCCGTCGATACCGAGCTCACGCCGCTGCGGCTCGAGCGCGCCGCATTCTCGACCCAGATCGACGCCGCGGACGAAGGCCCCGACGGCATCGACCGCGTCGAATTCTGGGTGCGCACCAATCCGGGCACGCGGCCGGGACCGCTGATGAAGATCGCCTCGGGCGGCGAGCTGGCGCGGTTTCTGCTGGCGCTCAAAGTCGTGCTCGCCGACCGCGGCTCGGCACCCACGCTGATCTTCGACGAGATCGACACCGGCGCCGGCGGCGCCGTCGCCGACGCCATCGGCGTGCGGCTGGCGCGGCTTGCTTCCGGCGTGCAGGTGATCGCGGTGACGCACGCGCCGCAGGTGGCAGCGCGCGCCGACCGGCACTACCTCATCACCAAGGATGCGCTCGGCAACGGCAAGCGCGTTGCCACCCGCATCGTCGAACTCGCCGCCGAGCGCCGCCGCGAGGAGATCGCGCGCATGCTCGCCGGCGCCGAAATCACCGCCGAAGCCCGCGCCGCCGCCGAACGCCTGATCCGCGCCGCGGCGGGGTAGGTGTCATTCCGGGGCGCACGCTGCGGCAAGCATGGAATCCATAATCCCTGTGTGCAAGTGGGGCGAGTCATGGCAGATATCCCGTGGGCACGCACAGCCGCTCCGTTGTCTGAATCGGAATGGGAAAGAATTGACCGCGCTGTCAACCTACCTGATCAAGCACGAAGCGAGATTGAAGGTGTGCTCGCTCTCTTCCGATATTTCAACCAGAGCTTTGCCGAACAACCTCGCGCTGGAGTGACAAGGAAAAAGCTGCGCGCCATTGCGCGGCGCGCTGGCGACCTTTTAAAGCAGATAATATTAGTTCGTCATTCCGGGGCCGAGCGAAGCGAGGAGCCCGGAATCCATAACCACTAACCAGCAAGCGTTTCGTAAAGATCGACCCACTCCGGGTTTGTCGCTTCGATCAAATTGACCTTCCACTCCCGCCGCCACTTCTTGAGTTCCTTTTCGCGGGCGATGGCGGTCAAAGGACCATCGTAACATTCGAACCAACCAACAAGTGAACGTGGTAGCGTCGGGTAGACCCGGCGACGACGCCAGTCTTGTGTTGGTACGCGCGGGCAAGAAGATTGCTGGTGACCCCGATGTACAGGGTACCGTGCTTGCGGCTAGCCAATATATACACGTAGTACACAACACCGTTGATCTGTGGTTATGGATTCCGGGCTCCGGCCTGCGGCCGGCCCCGGAATGACGACTTTGGGCAATATGCCGCGCAACGATACCACAAAGCTCACCGTCGAAAACCTCAGCGAAAAGCAGGCCAAGGCCGAGCACGCGCGGCTGGCTGGCGAAATCGCCGAGCACGACCGGCGCTATTATCAGGACGATGCGCCGAGTGTTTCGGACGCCGAATACGATCGGCTGCGCCAGCGCTACGGCGCGATCGAGGCGCGTTTCCCGCAGCTGCGCACCGCCGAGAGTTTGACCCGGCACGTCGGCGCGGCGCCGGCGGCGCGGTTCGCCAAGGTGCGGCACGCGCTGCCGATGCTGTCGCTCGACAACGCGTTCGCCGAAGACGACGTGCGCGATTTCGTCGGCCGCATCCGCCGTTTCCTGCGGCTGCCGGACGACGAAGAGATCGTGTTTTCCGCCGAGCCGAAGATCGACGGCCTGTCGATGTCGCTGCGCTACGAGGCCGGCGCGCTGGTCACCGGTGCGACGCGCGGCGACGGCAGCGTCGGCGAAGACGTCACCGCGAACGTCAAGACGCTGGAGGACATTCCGAAACGGCTCAAAGGCAGGACCGTTCCGGCGGTCTGCGAGGTGCGCGGCGAGGTCTACATGACCAAGCAGGCGTTTCTCGCGCTCAACAAGCGGCAGGCCGAGAGCGGCGGCCAGGTGTTCGCCAATCCGCGTAACTCGGCGGCCGGCTCGCTGCGCCAGAAGGATCCATCGATCACCGCGTCGCGCCCGCTCGGCTTTTTCGCCTACGCCTGGGGCGAGATGAGCGCGCTGCCGGCCGACACGCAGTCCGGCATGATCGAATGGTTCGCGTCGTGCGGTTTCAAGACCAATCCGCTCACCAAAATCTGCCGCTCGGTCGAGGCGCTGCTTGAGTTTCACCACGAGATCGAGCTGCAGCGCGGCAGCCTCGACTACGACATCGACGGCGTCGTCTACAAAGTCGACCGCCTCGACTGGCAGGAGCGGCTCGGCTTCGTGTCGCGCTCGCCGCGCTGGGCGATCGCACACAAATTCCCGGCCGAAAAAGCGACGACGCTCGTCAAGGACATCGAGATCCAGGTCGGGCGCACCGGCGCGCTCACCCCGGTCGCCAAGCTCGAGCCGGTCACGGTCGGCGGTGTGGTGGTGCAGAACGCGACCTTGCATAATCCCGACGAGATCGCGCGCCTCGACGTGCGCGTTGGCGACACCGTGAGCATTCAGCGCGCCGGCGACGTCATTCCGCAGGTCCTTGGCGTGGTCCTGGAAAAGCGGCCGCGTGGCGCCAAACCGTACGTATTTCCGAAAAAGTGTCCGTGTTCTCTGCACACCGATGTGATGCGCGAGCAAACCGCCGCCGGCGAGGAGGGCGCCGTCGCCCGCTGCAGCGGCGAGTTCGCCTGCCCGTATTACGTCGTCGAGCATTTGAAGCACTTCGTGTCGCGCCGCGCCTTCGACATCGACGGCCTGGGTGAGAAGCAGATCGAATTTTTCCATGAGAAGGGCTGGCTGCAGGAGCCAGCAGATATCTTCACGCTGGAGAAGAAGCACCGAGATGACTTGCTTGTCGAAGAAGGCTATGGCGAGACCTCGGTGCGCAATCTGTTCAACGCCATCGAGGCGCGGCGCCAGATTCCGCTGGAACGCTTCATCTACGCGCTCGGCATCCGCCATGTCGGCGAAACCACCGCGGTGGCGCTGGCGCGCGGCTACGGCAGCTGGCAGTCGTTCCACGACGCCTGCGGCAAGCTCGCCGACGGCGACGACGAAACCCGGCAGGAGATGGATGCGCTCGATCAGATCGGCGGCACGGTGATCGACAGCCTGCGCGATTATTTCGCCGAGGCGCATAACCGCCGCCGCATCGAGCGCCTGGCGGCGCAGGTGCGCATTCTCGATGCCGAAAAACCGCGCGCCGATTCGGCGATCGCCGGCAAGACCGTGGTCTTCACCGGCACGCTGGACAAGATGACCCGGGACGAAGCCAAGGCGTCGGCCGAACGCTTGGGCGCCAAGGTGGCCGGCTCGGTATCGCGCAAAACCGATTACGTGGTGGCGGGCCCCGGCGCCGGCTCGAAGCTCGGCAAGGCCAAGGAATTTGGCGTCAAGATCCTGAGCGAGGATGAATGGCTGAAGCTCGCGCGGTGAGCGGTGCGGCGCAACGCGCCGCCGCCACCCGGCTTTTTTGTTCAGATTCGTCCGAATAGAACCAGGATGATCACGATGATCAGAACGAGGCCTATGCCGCCGCCCGGGTAATAACCCCAGCCGCCGCTATACGGCCATGTCGGCAGGGCGCCGATCAGCAACAAAATCAGGATGATGATCAGAATGGTGGAAAGCATCGGTGTTCCTCGCTCCTGGCCAACCCGGCAACAGAAACGTCGGAAACCCGGCGAAGTTCCGTATCGCTTTTGGCGGCAGGTGCGGGCTGGCGCTGCGCGCGAGGGGCTTTCTCGGAATCGACCGGAAGAAATAAAGAAAATAAATCGCGCTTGATTGGACCGTTCCGGCTGCTTGCTCAGCGCGCCTGAGCGACGCGCGCCACCGTTGCGTTGGCCATCAGGTTGTCGAGCTGCCTGCGGTCCTTCTCGAATTGTGCGAGCGCGCCGCCATCGAGCACGCGGCCGCGCGGCAGCTTGATGCGCATGGGATCGACGACGCGCCCGTTCACCCAGATTTCAAAGTGCACGTGCGATCCGGTCGACAGTCCGGTCGAGCCGACGAAGCCGATGACCTGTCCCTGGCGCACCTTGCTGCCGACGTCGAGGCCGCGGGCGAACGCGGCCATGTGGCCGTACGCGGTCTCGTAGCCATCGGCGTGGCGGATGCGCACGTATTTGCCATAGCCGCCGCGCGGACCGATCGACTCGATGGTGCCGTTGCCGGCGGCGAAGATCGCCGTGCCCATTGGCGCGCCCCAGTCGACGCCGCTGTGGAATTCCTTGATGTGCAGGAGCGGATGGGTGCGCCAGCCGAACGGCGAGGTCTCCAGGCCGACGGCGACCGGCTTGCGCACCAGAAATTTTTTCGCGCTTATGCCGGTCTCGTCATAGTAGTCGTACATGCCGTCGTCGGTGGTGCGGAAATGATAGTATTTTTTGGTGTCGCCGCCCACGGTGAGCGCGGCGTAGCGCACTTCCTTGTTGCCGTCGCCGTTGCTGTCCTCGGCATAGAGCACGTCGAACGAGTCGCCGGGCTGCACCTTGCGCTGGAAATCGACGTCATAGGCGTAGATGCGAACCATCTGGTCGATCACCGCCGGCGGAACGTTGTTGCTCAGCGCCGTATCCCACAGGCTTTGATAGAGCGACGCGCCGGGCCCGCCGCTGTCGACCTCCTTGGCCGCGGCCGGCTCGGTGGCGTCGGCGTCGACATTGTGCAGATCGACCGGCACGTAGATGCCCATGTCGGAGAGCGCGACCGCGGCCAGGACGGCACTGTCGTCGGCCACCATGACGCGCAGCGGTAAGAGCCGGCCGAGGCCGTTCGCCGCCAGCAGCACGCGGACCTTCTCGCCCTCGGTGAGACCGCCCTCGGCGGCGGGCGCGCCGAGCGCAGCGACGATCTGCTGGATCCGCTCCGCCGGTGCGCCGAGGTCCTGCAGGATCGAGGCGACGGTGTCGCCTTTCTTCGCGACGATCACCCGCTCGCCGTCGTCGGCCCCGGCAACCGGCTGGGTCTTCGGCAACAGCGTGACGTTCTCT
>JASHSE010000057.1 GCA_030036975.1 Xanthobacteraceae bacterium
GACCGGGTTCGCGCGCGGGCGGCTCTCCCCCAAGGGCCGCCCGCAACCTTTTTCAGACGACGGACGAATGGCACACGACGGATGAACAGAGCTTTCTTTCCATCAATCTGGCGTCAACTGTTGAGCAGCGCCTGCAGCGCCATGACGACGACGGTGCCGGACATCAGGCTCCACAATCCGGCGATCACGGTTGCGACCATGACGAACTCGGCGCGGCGGCCTTCGATGCGCCGGCCGCGCAGCGTGTTGCGCATGATGATGAAGGGCGCCGCAAACATCAAAAGCGGGATCGAGGCGAAGCGCGCCGCCGCCGGCCCGACCTCGAGCAGCCGGAAGCTCGGCGGTTGATCGGCGAACACGCCGTAGCCCGTGGCGCATAGACCGGCGACGCCAAAACCCAAGGTCAGCGAGAAAAACGACTCGATCGCCTGCGGCGAAACCGCCGGCCACGCCAGATCCAACATGCCCAGCGCCTCCTGTTGGCGCCAAGCCATGGCAAAGGCCGGCGCGCGCCGCCACGGAATGATTAAAGAAAGGTTAATGCACGTCGGGCGCCGGCCCCGCGCACATCGTATCGGCGTGCGATACTCGTCGCTGATTCGCCCGACAGAGGACGGTCGACATGGCGACGCACGTCGCTCACCCGCAAAAAATCCGCCGCATGGGCGGCGGTTTTCCGCTGCCACCGTTGGCGCTTTTTCTCGCGCTCGCGCTGTTAGGTGGCAGCTTCGTCGCCTACGTGCTGTGGCCGACGTGGTCGGCCGCGCCGGTTGCGCTCGACGCGCCTGCCATACCGGTCACGATCGACGGCGTGCTGTTCGAGGTGCCGCCGGGTGCGATCCGCGCCGCGGTAGAGCGTCATCCCGGCCCGCACGAGCGCCTCGACCTCGCCTTCCTGTGGCCCTCGCTCAAGCCGCCGCCTGACGGCAGTTCGGCAACGCAGACGGCGGCCGCGGCCTCGACAGCCGAGGCAGCCGGACGCCTGTTCGTGACTATCGCCCCGCTCGGCTCGGTGCTGCCGCCGAACGAACGGCTCCGCAGCATTTATCCGCGCTATGTCGAGGCTACCGCCAGCGCCGGCGCGGATGGACTTGCCATTCTGCCGTTCCGCACCGGCTCACCCTATCAGGGCGAGGACCTGGTTTATTTTGCCGACGCTCCCGATCGCTTTTTCGCGCGCTGCACACGGCAGGTCGGAATCGTTCCCGGCAGCTGCCTTGCCGACCGCGAGGTCGACCGCGTCGCGATCACGCTGCGCTTCGCGCGGGACTGGCTCAAGGATTGGCGCGAGGTTGCCGCCGGCTTCGACCGGCTATTGGCGCAGCTGGGACAGGGATCAGTAACCAGAAGTCAGTAATCAGACCAACGGCACTTCATGTTGACCGTCATCCTGGGGCGCACGCCGAAGGCGCGCCTCGAAGCATGCGGCCCGTGCGCCATCCGAAATCGGGCTTGCCCGATTTCGGCAAGTTGGATGCCGTCGCCCTTCGAGGCTCGCTTCGCGGCCGCCTTCAGGGTGAGGAATTAGGATAACAGTGGCGCCGGCCGTTGAAATCCTCGATCGTCGCGCCGTCGTCGCTGAGATAATTCGGCCCGATCGGCGACTTGCCGAAACCGCCCGGAATGTCGAGCACGTAAGCCGGCTGGCACAGGCCGGAGACGCGGCCGTGCAGCGCGCGCATCAGCGCCTGGCCGTCGGCGATGCTGGTGCGGAAATGCGCGGTGCCGGGCGCGAGATCGGCATGGTGCAGGTAATACGGCTTGATGCGGCACTCGACCAACGCCCGAAACAGCGCGCTCATGGTCGCGGCATCGTCGTTGACGCCGCGCAGCAGTACCGTTTGCGACAGCATCGGAATGCCGGCGTCGACCAGGCGCGCGCAGGCCGCGCGCGTCTTTGCGGAAAGCTCGCGCGGGTGATTGACGTGGAGCACGACGTAGCTCGCCTTGCCGGGCAGGCGCAGCGCCCGCACCAGCGCCGGTGAAATCCGTTCCGGCGCGGCGACCGGCATGCGGGTGTGCACGCGGAAAATTTTGACGTGGTCGATTGCCGCCAGCTCGGCGAGCACGGCCGTAAGCCGCCGCGGCGCTAGAACGAGCGGATCGCCGCCGGTGAGGATGACTTCCCAGATCTGCGGCGTGGCGCGGATATAGGCGAGCGCGGCGGCGAACGCCTTGGCCGACAGCGCTCCCCTGCCCGGCCCGACCATCTCGCGGCGGAAACAGAAGCGGCAATAGACCGCGCAGGCATTGACGAGCTTGAGCAGCACGCGGTCCGGATAACGGTGCACGATGCCCTCGACCGGGCTGCAGGCGCCGTCGCCGATCGGATCGGCACGTTCGTCCTCATGCCGCGCCAGCTCGCGCGTATCGGGCACAAACTGCCGCGCGACCGGATCGTCCGGATCGCTTGGATCGATCAAGTCGGCAATCGCCGGCGTAATCGCCACGGCATAGCGCGATGCAACCTGTTCCAGCGTTGCGAGCCTGCCGCGCTCCGCCAGACCGGCTTCGACCAGTTCGGTTGCGTTGCGCAATATCTTTTCTGTGATGGCGGTCATAGCGGTCTCGTTTTGAGCAAATCGCGGCCGTTATGGGCGAACCGCTGGCCAATAAGCAACCAGCCGGATGCCCACGCGGCACCCCTGACGCGGGAAGCGGCCCTGCGCCACCAAGGCTTGGCAAGCAAGCCCGCCATTGTTACGGAACAGCCCGAACGGCGGCCGAAATCTTTGCGCACGGCCGTCCACCAAGGACAGCCCGATGAAAAGCTACATGGACGGCGGGGAAGCGATCCTGGAGGCGTTCCGCAAGCTCAAGATCGACTACATCATGTCGTCGCCGGGCTCGGAATGGTCGCCGGTCTGGGAAGCCCTGGTGCGGCAAAAGCTCGGCAACCGGGCGGGCCCGACCTACATGGATTCCCAGCACGAGACGCTCGCCGTCAACATGGCGACCGGCTACACGCTGATCACCGGCCGGCCGCAGGCCGTGCTGGTGCATGCCGGCGTCGGGCTGTTGCAGGCCGGCCTTGGCGTGCACGGCGCGCTGCAGGCCGAAGTGCCGATGCTCGTCATGTCGGGTGAATCGCAGACGCTCGGCGAAAATCCCGATCTCGACATCGAGCAGCAATGGTACGGCGGCCTCTCGGTCGGCGGCATCGAGCGCTACGTCGAGAACATCACCAAATGGGCGCGCCAGGTGACGAGCCCGTATACGCTCTACGAGACCGTGATCCGCGCCGGCGAGATGGCGCAGCGCACGCCGAAGGGGCCGATTTATCTCAATGTCGCGCTCGAGCACATGCTGCACGACTGGACGCCGCCGGCGCACGACCGCGAGGTGCCGCTCGCGCCGCGCGTCGCCGCGCATGCGAGCGAAATCGAGAAGGTGGCGGATCTCCTGCTCGCCGCCAAGAACCCGGTCGTGGTCGCCGAACAATCTGGCCGCGATCCGGCGGCGTTTGCGGCCCTGGTCGAACTCGCCGACCTGTTGGCGCTGCCGGTGACCTGGAGCCGCGGCGCCAATGTCTGCAATTTCCCGACCAACCATCCGCTCTATCTGGGCGTCGCCAACTACAAGCATCTGGCCGACGCCGACCTTGTGCTCCTCGTCGGCGGCCGCGTGCCCTGGTATCCGCCGCATGCGCGCCCGACCAAGGGCAAGATCGTCGCCATCAACGACAATCAGTTCAAAGGCCACATGATCTATCAGCAGCTGCATGCCGACCTTTATCTGGAAGGCGACATCGCCGCCTCGCTGCAGGGTTTGACGCAGGCCGCGCGCGCCGCCAAGCCGAATGCCGACACGATCAAAAAGCGACGCGAGAAATGGCAGCGCGAGCACGACGCATTCGCTGCGGGTCTGAAGGCCGAGCGCGGCAAAGCCGGAAACGGCAGCGGCAAGGCGATCGAGCCGCTGACCCTGATCGGCACGCTCGCCGACACCATGCCGGCCGACACGATCTATGTGGACGAGACCATCCTGCACGGCCCGACGCTGCGCCAGCACCTGCCCTTCACCACGCCGCAGAGCTTTTTCCGCGGCTTTGGCGGGCTCGGCCAGGGCATCGGCACCGCGCTCGGCGTCAAGCTCGCGGCGCGCGAGCGTCCGGTCGCGTTGTTGGTCGGCGACGGCGGCTTCATGTACAACCCGGTGATCCAGGCGCTCGGCGCTTCCAAGCAGCACGATCTGCCGATCCTCATCGTCGTCTTTAACAACAAGGGCTACCAGGCGATGCAGAAGGGCCATGTGCACCATTATCCCGACGGCGCTTCCGAAAGCGCCAAGATCCACCTCGGCTCGCGGCTCGAGGGGCCGGACTATTCAGCGCTCGGCTCGCATTTCGGCCAGCACGGCGAACGGGTCGAACAGCCGGCCAAGCTCAAGAGCGCGCTCCAGACAGCGCTGAAGAAAGTGCAGGACGGCTCAACCGCGATCCTCAACGTGGTCTTGACTCATTAGGCGCGGGACC
>JASHSE010000575.1 GCA_030036975.1 Xanthobacteraceae bacterium
TGACGTAGTCCGGCTCATTCGGCGCTGCGCCCGGATCGTCGGTGCGCGAATAGACGTAGTCCGGCACCTCTTCGGCCGGGTTTTCCAAAACCTTGCCCTCGGACGACGTGTGCAACAGGTTGGCGTCGGTCGAGAACGGCGCTTCGCCGCGCTTGTCCTTGGCGATCGGAATCTGATTCTGCTCGGCGAAGGCCAGTAGCGCCTCGCGCGACTTGAAATCCCATTCGCGCCACGGCGCGATCACCGTCACGTCGGGCTTGAGCGCGTAATAGGACAGCTCGAAGCGCACCTGGTCGTTGCCCTTGCCGGTGGCGCCATGAGCGACGGCCTCGGCGCCGACCCTTTCGGCGATCTCGATCTGTTTCTTGGCGATCAGCGGCCGCGCGATCGAGGTGCCGAGCAGGTACTGGCCCTCGTAGAGCGCATTGGCGCGGAACATCGGAAACACGTAATCGCGCACGAATTCTTCGCGCAAATCCTCGATGAAAATATTTTCCGGCTTGATGCCGAGGGTGAGCGCCTTCCGCCGCGCCGGCTCAAGCTCCTCGCCCTGGCCGAGGTCGGCCGTAAAGGTCACGACCTCGCACCCATAGGTGGTCTGCAGCCACTTGAGAATGATCGACGTATCGAGCCCGCCCGAATAGGCCAGCACGACTTTCTTGACGTCGCCCTTCTTGGCGTCCTTGGCCATGACGATTCCCGGGGGTGGAGCTGCGGCCGAACCGCGCGCGGAGATACGCGCGCGGACTATAGGCAGGCGCGAGGGCGACGCAAGCAGAGCCTCGGGAAGGCGCTCAGGACAACTTGCGGGTCTTGCCTTTGCGTCCGGGCAGAATTGCCGAGAAAGCCGTCCGCACCGCTCCGCCGGCTTTGACGAACGGCCGCTCGATCACGGCGTCGGTCAGCCGCGTCGCCTTCCAGCGGAAGATCAGGCCGTGCGCGAGCCAAATCAGCAGGAAGGTGAAAACGCCGGCAAACACCACGTCGGTGAAAAAATGTCCGCCGCCGGCGATGCGCAGGAGCCCGATCGCGGTGCCGAACGTGAGCGCGCCGGCATAAGCCAGGACGCGCCATTGCGGCGGCGCCATCGCCGCCGGCGCCAAGGTCCAGAACGCGCCCGACGCCTCGCCGGCGACAAACGAGCAATTGGCCGGGCAGTCGCCGTCCGGGTCCCACCACGGCGTGAAGCGGTCGGTGCCGCCCAGCACTTTCACGTCGATCGGCCGCGAGCGGCCCCAATGGTCCTTCAGGATGCCGTTGGTCAATAGCCCCGGTCCCAACGCCAAGGTCGCGATCAGCAACAGCGCGGCGCGGCCGCCGACCAGCATGCGCCGGCGCGGCAGCAGCACTTTGCCGAGCATGGCGAGAAAAGCCGGAGCGACGATCAGCGCAATCAGATAGCGCGCCGCATCGCGCGTATGATTGACCCACGGCTGGGCGTTGACCACGAACAGACCCGTATGCGGATCGAAAAAGAACGCCGAGATCGCCAGATCGAGCCGCGGATAGAAGCCGAACACAACGCCGACCACGACCGCTATGGCGAGCGCGATCGCCAATCCGGTGCGATTCATGCGAAGCTGCCTGAGCGTGGCGCCAGCCGCATTTGCCGTCTCCAGATTGTCATTTCCAGGCGCCCGCGTTGCGGCCGGCAAACAGCCAATAGACCAGCCCGCCGGCAATGCCCGATGCGGCCAGCACCTCGCGCTCGCGCGCGAGACCATTGTCCGGTCCGCCCAGATAGCCGGCAAAATCGATGCCGTAGGCGAGCGCCAGCGCCAAGACGCCGCCGACCACGCCGTACAGGATGATCGAACGCCAGGCAAAACCTTCGCTCAGCGCGATGACGAGCAGCGCCGGCAGCATCGCCAGCGCCGCAATGATGGTCGCGCTGACGCCGACCACCCCCCACAGCGCGACGGAGGGAATGTCCAGCGCGGCGACATCGTTGCCGGCCGTCGACAGCGTGCCGAGGGTCAACACAGTCGCCGCCGCCGTACACGCCAACACATAGGCGATTGCGATAGCGAACAGGCGGACCAGGATGGCCATGCGGCGCCGCGCGTCCGGCTCAGTCCGTCAGCGCCATGGCGCGCAGCGCCAAACGCTCGCGGGCCGAGAGCTTTTCGGTCGCGCTCTTGAGCTGGCCGCAGGCGGCCAGAATATCGCGGCCGCGCGGCGTGCGCACCGGCGAGGCATAGCCGGCATTGAACACGATCTCGGAAAACTTTTCGATCTGCGACCAGTCGGAGCATTCGTATTGGCTGCCGGGCCATGGATTGAACGGGATCAGGTTGATTTTCGCCGGAATGCCTTTGATCAAGTGCACCAGCGCCCTGGCGTCGGCCAGCGAATCATTGACGCCCTTGAGCATGACGTATTCGAAGGTGATGCGCCGCGCGTTCGACAGTCCGGGATAATGGCGGCAGGCGTCGAGCAGCTCGCGCAGCGGATATTTGCGGTTGAGCGGCACCAGTTCGTTGCGCAGCTCGTCGGTGACCGCGTGCAGCGACACCGCGAGCATGCAGCCGATCTCGGCGCCGGCGCGCGCAATGTTCGGCACCACGCCCGAGGTTGACAGCGTGATGCGGCGTTTGGACAGGCTCAAACCGTCGCCGTCCGCCACCACGTTGAGCGCATCGCGCACCGCTGCGAAATTGTAGAGCGGCTCGCCCATGCCCATCATGACGATGTTGGAGACGAGCCGCCGTCGTTCACCTCCCCCTGAAAGGGGGAGGTCGGATGGCGAAGCCATCCGGGTGGGAGTCGCTTGACCCCTCCCCGAATCGCCTTCGGCGATTCGACCCTCCCCTTTTAGGGGAGGGTATCCGTCCGTCAGCGCCCAGTCGCCGAGCCGGTCGCGCGCCAGCACCACCTGGGCGACGATCTCGTCGGCGGCGAGATTGCGCACCAGCCGCTGCGTGCCGGTATGGCAGAACGTGCAATTGAGCGTGCAGCCGACCTGGCTCGAGACGCACAATGTGCCGCGGTCAGCCTCCGGAATGTAGACGCATTCGACCTCATGCGGATGGCTGCCGGTCTCGCCGGGGAGCCGGATGAGCCATTTGCGCGTGCCGTCGACCGAGATCTGCTCGGCGGCGACGTCCGGGCGGGCCAGCGTGAAGCGCTGCGCCAAAGCGGCGCGCAACTCCTTCGACAGCGTCGTCATCGCGTCGAAATCCTGCGCGCCGCGCACGTAGAGCCAATGCCAAACCTGCTGCACCCGCATGCGCCGCTGCGGTTCCGGCACCCCCGCCGCGCCGAGCGCTTGCGCTAA
>JASHSE010000576.1 GCA_030036975.1 Xanthobacteraceae bacterium
GGGGCTGCAATGCCTGCCACGCCGCGCTGTTTCATCCTTTCGTCGTCATCAAGGCGCCCGACGCTTCGGCCTTTCCCAATCAGAAATTCAGTCCGGGGCAGTCGTCGGATGGCAAGCAGCCCTAAGCGGGCGCCTGCCGCAACACGATTGCAAATTCCGCCCATCGGGTCATGCTGACGCAAAGGGTGCCGCAGCAATGAAACCGGCGTCCACGGGGTGCGCGACTTCCATGCCCGAGCAAAAACCCGCCAGCGGACGCGGTGCCGCCACAGCGGTGCCGCACTATCACGGTCACCGCGAGCGACTGCGCGACCGCTTCCGCGAGGCCGGCGCCGAGGCGGTGTCGGATTATGAGCTTCTCGAACTCTTACTGTTCCGGGCTTTGCCGCGTCGCGACGTCAAACCGCTCGCCAAGTCGCTGCTCGCGACCTTCGGCTCGTTCGCCGAAGTGATCACCGCGCCGCCGGCGCGGCTCGCCGAGGTCAGGGGGATTGGCGATGCCGCCATCACGGAACTGAAAATCGTGCAGGCCGCGGCGAGCCGGCTCCTTCGCGGCGCAATCCAAAAACGGCCGGTGCTGTCGTCATGGTCGGCGGTGCTCGACTATTGCCGCACCGCGCAGGCGTTCGCCGACCGCGAAGCGTTCCGCGTGCTGTTCCTCGACAAGCGCAACCAGCTGATCGCCGATGAGGTGCAGCAGACCGGCACCGTCGATCACACCCCGGTCTATCCCCGCGAAGTGGTCAAGCGCGCGCTGGAACTGTCCGCCACCGCGATCGTCCTGGTGCACAATCATCCCGGCGGCGATCCGACGCCGTCGCGCGCCGATATCGACATGACCAAACAAATCGTCGACGTGGCCCGCAGCCTCGGCATCGAGGTGCACGACCACATCATCGTCGGCCGCGATGGGCACGCGAGCCTGAAAGGGCTGAAGCTGATTTGAAGCTTGTAGAACAGGCATAAGCCCTACGCCGAAGCGTTCGGAGCCGTGCCGACCGGATGGGGCGGCGGCGTGCCATTGCGCGCGGCGCGGTGCCGCCTCCGCTCGTCGATGCGCTGCATCACAACGTAGAAGGAGGGGACGAACACGACGACGAGGCAGGTCGAGGCGATCATGCCGCTGAAGACCGCGATGCCGATCGAGCGCCGTGCCCCGGCGCCTGCGCCGGTCGCAATGACGAGCGGGAATACGCCGAGAATAAAGGCGAACGAGGTCATGAGAATGGGCCGGAACCGCAGCCGGGCTCCTTCCACCGCCGCGCCGATGATCGCCATCCCCTCGGCCCGCCTTTGCCGCGCATATTCCACGACCAGAATCGCGTTCTTGCTGCCCAGCGCGATCAGGAGGATGAGGCCGATCTGCGTATAGAGATTGTTGGAGGCGCCGAGCAAGGTCAGCGCGCCAACAGTTCCGAGCAGCGCGAGCGGAACGCAGAGGATGACCGAGAGCGGCAGGATCCAGCTCTCGTACTGCCCCGCCAGGACGAAATAGACGAGCAGCACCGCGAGGCCGAACACGAAATAAATCTGCTTGCCGACCGCCTTCTCCTGGTAGGACATCGCGGTCCATTCGAAACCGGTTCCGCGCGGCAGCGCCCGCGCGCCGATCTGGTCCATGATGTCGAGCGCCTCGCCCGAGCTGAAGCCGGGGGCCGGGTTGCCCACCACCGTTGCCGACGGATAGAGATTATAGAGGCTGATCAGGGCCGGAGCTTGAACCTCCTGGACGTCGACCACCGTTCCGATCGGCGTCATGACGCCGTTGCCCGCCTTGACTTTCAGGCTGCGGATGTCGTCGATGGTCGCCCGGTAGTCCGGCAGCGCCTGCGTGTAGACCTGGAAAACGTGTCCGAACTTGTTGAACTGGGCCGCGTAGTCCGATCCGACATAGGTCGAGAGCGCAGCAAAGACGTTGCCGGTCGTGATGCCGAGCGTCTCGGCCTTGATGCGGTCGACCACGACCCTGAATCCGGGAGCGCCGGCCCGAAAGGTCGTGCTCAGCCGCTGCAGCGACGATTGCGCATTGCCGTCCCTGATGACGGCGTCGGTCAGGCTCTGCAACAAAGCGTAGTCGAACTCGCCGTTCCTGATCTCGACCTGCATCGAGAAGCCGCCGACGTTGCCGATGCCCTGGATCGGCGGTGGCGGCAGCGCGAACACGGCGGCCTGGCTCACGGCCTGCAGGGCGCGATTCAGATTCATGATGATCGAGCGCAGATCCTGTCCCTTCTGCTTCAGCCGCACGTCCCAGTCCTTGAGAACGACGAACGCCACTCCCGCGTTGGCGAGCGATGCGAAGTTGTCCAGAACGGAAACACCGCTGACGGCGACGACATGATCGACGCCGGGCACTCGCTGGACGATTCGCGAGATCTGTTGCATCACCGCATCGGTACGCTCCTTCGAGGCGCCGTCGGGCAGTTGTGCACTGACGATCGCATAGCCTTGGTCCTCGTCCGGCAAGAACGCCGTCGGCACCCGCGTCAGCCCGCCGATTGCGACGATGACCAGAATGAGCGCGAGGACCGTCATTGCGGCGCTGTGGCGCGTCATCGCCCCGATCAGCAGGACATAGAAGCGCTCGAGGCGGCTATAGACGGCATTGAAGCCGCGGTAGAAGAAGTTGCGCCGTTGCAGGGGCCGCGGCGGCCGCAGCCACAGCGCGCTTTGCGTCGGCTTCAACGTCATCGCATTGATGGCGCTGATGAAGGCTGTGGCGGCGATGACCAGCGCGAATTGCCGGTACAGCTGGCCGGTGAGCCCGGGCAAAAATGCGGCCGGAATGAACACCGACATCAGCACCAGCGTGATGCCGATGACCGGGCCGGTCAGGTCGTCCATCGCCCTGCCGGCCGCCTCGCGGCCGGGAATACCCTGTTCGACATAGCGCGAGACGCCCTCGACGATGACGATCGCATCGTCGACGACGATCCCGATCGCCAACACGATGGCAAACAGCGTCGCCAGATTGATGGTGAAACCAAGCGCCGCCATGGCGGCAAAAGCGCCGATGATCGTTACCGGAACGGTGGTTGCCGGCACCAGCATCGCCCGCCAATCCTGCAGGAAAACGAGAATGACGATCAGCACCAGTACAGCGGCCTCGAACAGGGTGACGTAGACCTCCCTGATCGAGGCTCGCACGAATTTCGTGGTGTCGTAGGGCGTCAGATAGATAAGGCCTTGCGGAAAGCTCTTAGCAAGCTCGTCCATCTTGGCCTTGACCTCGTCGGCAACCGCAATGGCGTTGGCATTCGGCAGCAGCGAGATGGCGATGCCGGCGGCCGGCCGGCCATCGAGAGCAAACGATTGGCTGTAGGTTTGCGCGCCGAGCTCGACGCGGCCGATGTCGCGGATCCTGGTGATTTGTCCGCCGTTCGCGGTACCGGCCTTGACGATGATGTTCTCGAATTCGGCGGGATTGTCGAGACGGCCTTCGAGGTCGAGCGAATATTGGAATTGCTGGCCCTGCGGCGCAGGCGGCGCGCCGACTTGGCCGGCAGGAACGACCTGACTCTGCTGCTGGATCGCATTGATCACGTCCTGCGGCGTCAGCGCCCGCGCCTGGAGCAGGTCCGGATTCATCCAGACCCGCATCGCATATTGCCCGGCGCCGAACACCTGCACGTTGCCGACGCCGTTGAGGCGCGCGAGTTCGTTCTGCAGGTTGATGACCGCGTAGTTCGCCAGGAACAGGCCGTCGAAGCGGCCATCGGGAGAAACCAGCGTGACGAATTCGAGTATCGAACTCGACCGCTTCGCCGTCGTCACACCCTCGGCTTGCACGGCCGGAGGCAATGACGCAAGCGCGGCGGCGACCTGATTCTGCACCAGGATCTGTGCTTTATCGGGGTCGGTGCCGATCGCGAAAGTGACGGTCAAGGAATAAGTGCCGTCGCTCGCGCTGGTCGACTGCATGTAGAGCATGTTCTCGACGCCGTTGACGCTCTGCTCGATCGGCAGCGCCACGGTGTCGATCAGGGTCGCGGCGGTGGCGCCGGGGTACCGCGTCGAGACCTGTATGGTCGGCGGCACGACATTGGGATATTGGGCGCTCGGCAATTGATAGAGCGCGACCAGCCCGATCAGCACGAAGACCAGAGCCAGCACGTTGGCGAGTACCGGCCGATCGATGAAAAA
>JASHSE010000577.1 GCA_030036975.1 Xanthobacteraceae bacterium
GTCTTGAGCTGCAGCACCTGGGCGGTGACGTCGGATGAGTTGGCGTTGTAGGCGATCTGCGCGCCGACCTTGATGTTGGCGCTCTTGGCCGCCTCGACGATGCTGGCGCCGACCGAGGTGCCGTAATCGGTGTTCTCGTTGACCACCGCGATGGTGTCGATCTTGCGGCCCGATTTCTTCAGGTCGTTGAGAAAATCGAAATAGGCCTTGGCGAAATCCGGCGCGATCGGCGTGGTGCGGAAGGTCCATTTGAAGCCGCGGCCGGTGATGTTGGAGGCGACCGAATCCGCGACCAGGAACGGAATGCCCTGCCGCTCGGCGACCGCGGTGGCGACAAGCGAGACCGAGGACTGATACGACCCGAGCATCGCCGCGACGTGATCCTGGGTGATGAGGCGGAGCGTCTGCTGCTGGCCGACCTGCGGATTGCCCTGATGGTCGGCTTCGTCGAGCTCGATCTTGGCGCCGCCGAGGTTCGGCAGGCCGGCGCTGGCGGCGAGCGGCAAGTTCTTCAATTCGGGATGCGCATTGTTGACGATGTCGGCGCCAAGATGAACGGCGTCGCGCGCCGACTGGCCGGCGCTCGCCGCGTTGCCGGTCAGCGGATAGATGACGCCGATTTTTACCGGACCGGCCGCATAGGCGGCGCTCGCAAAAATCGAGGCCAAAATGGCGGTAACCCCGCATACCGCGAGCTTCATGGCTTTCTCCCTTTGCGGCCGCCGATCCGGATGAAGCCGCATTTGAACGAAAAACCGGCGCCGCTGTCCACCGCTTTGCCGCGGCAGGTCCCGAAAGTAAATTGTTTCCCGATGCGGTGCGGCGCCAGGCGCCATAAGCGCGTTTACGCGCGTCTTCGACGCGCTATGGCGGTGCACCGCTGATCCGGGATCGTTCCATACCCGGGAGGTTGTGAAGGTCCCGGGTCTGCAGCGCACCCCTTCGTGCTGCGCTGCACCCGGGAAAACCTAGCTGCGCTCGGTCGGCTACCGCCTTGTCGGGAACAGGGCGGCGGGGAAATCGGCCGCATAGCGCCTCGTGCCGTCGCGCGGGTGATAATCCGGGTGCGGATTGGGGTCGGGCTCGATGGCGCGACGATAGAGATGCCAAGTGGCGTGGCCCAGCACCGGCATGACCACCGGCAGGCCGAGGAACAGCGGCAGCGATCCGGCCGCCAGCAGTGCCGCCACGATCAAGCCCCACAGCGCCATGGTGGCCGGATGGGCGGCAACGACGCGAATCGACGTCCCCAGTGCAACCGCGGCGCCGACGTCGCGGTCGAGCAGCAGCGGGAACGACACCGCGCTCATCGTCAGCACCACGGCGGCGAAGACGAAGCCGACGGCGGTGCCGACAACGATCAGGCTCCAGCCGGCACGCGTGGTGAACACGTCGCTTGCGAACTGGCCGATCGAGGCCGGCGCGTGGTAGCCGAAGAAGGCGATGTAGATCGCCTGGGCGACCGCGAGCCAGATCAAAAACAGCGCCATCAGCAATAGGCCGAGCGCGACGATCGCGCCAAGCGAGGGCGAATACAGAACGTCAAAGGCGTGGCTCGAGGAGCTGTCGAGCCCGGCTTCACGGCGGCGGCTCAATTCATACAGGCCGATCGCAGCGAATGGACCGACCAGGGCAAAGCCGGCGGCAATCGGAAAAGCGAGCGGCAGCATGGCGTGGCCGAGCGTCATGGCGATCAGAAAAAGGCCGATCAGCGGATAGACGACGCAGAGAAAGACCGCATGGCTCGGCATTGCGGCAAAATCGTCGAGGCCGCGCGCCAGCGCGTCCAGCAGATCGGATGGCGTGATACGGCGGACGATCGGTCGGGCGGCGCTCCTGCTCGCGCCGACTAGGATGTGGGAATACGACATGGCGCACCTCCCTGAACGTTCGTTCAACGGACCGCGCCTGCGGCCGGCCGCCGCAAGGCGCCCGATCTTCACCGCGCGCATCATGACAGGCGCGCCGCGGCGGTGGGTTCACAAAACAGTGTGCGTTTCGTTATGCCGCCGCAGCGAGGACAGCGCGCCTTACGATAATTCGAGTAAGGACAAAGCGGTCAGCGCAACACAAAATACAAAGAGGCCCCGTTTCGAGGCCTCTTGCTCTGCGCTGCGACCGGGCCGCTGCTATCACCAGCGACGCCACCCACCGCCCCAGCGGTTCCCCCACCCCCAACCGCCCCAACCGTTCCCCCAACCCCAACCGGCACCCCAAACCGGACCACCGTAGTAGTCGTAGTAACCGTACGGATAGCCGCCACCATAGTACGTGTCGTAGTAACCGCCGTACGGATAGTCGTAGCCATAGCCGTAGCTGGGGCCGACGTAGAAGCCGAACTGAGCCATCGCCGGGGCCGCCGCCGCAATGAGGAGCGCCGCCGCAGCCGCAAGACTTAACGCAAGTTTTCTCATCAGTGCCTCCATGCGCTGCCCAATAAAAACACGCCGGCGGCCCCGGTTGTTCCGCAGTGCAACCAATAACAAAGTATCAAGTTCCGCCGTGGAAATCCGTGGACGCGAAGCAGCGGCGCGGAACGGCCAAACCAAGCGGGATTGCAACGCGCGGTATTTATTCGGCGGCGATGCGCAGCGCCTCCGGTTCCTCGTGATGCGCGCGCTTGTCGCCGCGCAGCCAAGCCTGGAACCGGTCGAGATAAAGGTAGACCACAGGCGTGGTGAATAAGGTCAAAAGTTGGCTGAGCGCCAAGCCGCCGACCATGGAGTAGCCCAGCGGCTGACGCAGCTCCGAGCCCGAGCCGTGGCCGAACATCAGCGGCAGGCCGCTCAACAGCGCGGTCATCGTCGTCATCACGATCGGGCGGAAGCGAAGCAGACAGGCCTGGCGCACCGCCTCGAGCGGCGACAATCCGGCGCGCTCGCGGTTGATGGCGAAGTCCACAAGCATGATGCCGTTCTTCTTGACGATGCCGATGAGCAGGATGATGCCGATGATGCCGATCACCGAGAGGTCGAAGCCGCCGAGCGAAAGCGCAAGCAGCGCGCCGACGCCGGCGGATGGCAGCGTCGATAAGATCGTCAGCGGGTGGATATAGCTTTCATAGAGCACGCCGAGAATGACATAGACGACCACCAGCGAGGCGGCGATCAGGATCGGTTCGTTCGACAGCGCCGCCTGGAACGCCTGGGCGTTGCCCTGGAAGGTGCCGATCATCGACGACGGCATGCCGATTTGGTCGGAGACTTGCTGGATGGCATCGACGGCTTGGCCGAGCGCCACGCCGGGCGGCAGATTGAAGGTGATCGTCACCGCCGGAAATTGACCCGAATGCGCCACCAGCAGCGGCCCGATATGGCTGGTGTCAACGTTGACCAGGGTAGAGAGCGGAATGAGCTGCCCGGTGGTGGGCGCCTTGATGTAAAGCTCGTTGAGCGTCTGCAGCCTGCCCTGCAGCTGCGGCAGCACTTCGAGCACGACGTAATAGGAGTTGTTGGTAAAGTACTGCGTCACATCGTTCTGGCCGAACGCGTCGTCGAGCGTGTTGTCGATGACCTGCGGCAGGATGCCGAAGCGGGCGGCGGCGTCGCGATTGATGGTAATGGTGAGCAGCGGAGACTGGTTTTCCGCGTCGGTGGCGACATCGGCCAGTTGCGGCAGCGCCTTGAGTTTCGCCAACAGGCGCGGCGCCCACGTGTTCAGCTGATGCAGGTCGGGATCTTGAAGGACATATTGGAACTGGCCGCGGGCAATGCGCCCGCCGACGGTAATGTCCTGGGCCGGCTGCAGGAAAAGCTTGGCGCCGGGGACCGCCGCGGCGAGTTGCGGGCGCAGCCGGTCGATGATCTGTGAGGCCGACGCCTCGCGATCGTCGCGCAGCTTCAAGCCGATGACGAAGCGGCCGGTATTCTGCGTGTTGCCGTAGCTCGGCCCGAAGAACGAGCCGAAATCGGCGACGTCCGGATCGCGGGCAATCAACTCGGACAGCTGACGCTGGACTGCCAGCATCTTGTCGGGGGAAACATCCTGGCCGGCTTCCGAAATGCCCAAGATCATTCCGGTATCCTGGACCGGGAAAAATCCCTTCGGAATGGTCACGAACAGCACGCCGGTCACGCCGACCGTCGCGATGAACACGAGCAGCGTTAAAAACTGGTGGCGCAAGACAACGTCGAGCCCGCGCCGGTAGCCGCCCAACAGCGTGTCAAAGCACCATTCGACGGCGCGATAGAGGCGGCCGTGCACGCGGTCATGCTCGCTGACCAGGAAGCGCGAACACAGCATCGGCGTCAATGTCAGTGACACCACGACCGACACCAGAATTGCGGCAATGACGGTGATCGCGAATTCGTGGAACAAGCGTCCGACGACGCCGCTCATCAACAAGAGCGGGATGAACACGGCAATGAGCGAAATACTGATCGAGAGAACAGTGAACCCGATCTCGCGCGCGCCTTTAATGGCGGACTGCAGCGGCGTCGTCCCGGCCTCGAGGTGACGGAAAATGTTCTCCACGACGACGATGGCGTCGTCGACGACGAAGCCGACGGCGATGGTCAAGGCCATCAGCGAAAGATTGTCGAGGCTGAAGCCGCCGAGGTAGATGATCGCGACGGCGCCGAGCAGCGACAGCGGCACCGCGGCGCCGGGAATGAGCGTGGCGTTAATGCTGCGCAGGAACAGAAGGATCACCAGCACGACCAGCACGCAGGACAGTCCAAGGGTGAATTCGACATCTTTGACCGCGGCGCGGATGGTCTGGGTCCGGTCCATGATGGTGTCGAGATGGATGCCCGGCGGGACCACCGAATGCATCGTCGCCAAGGCGGCCTTGATGTTGTCGACCGTATCGATGACGTTGGCGCCCGGCTGCTTGAACACGATCAGCATCACGGCCGTTTTGTCGCGGTGCAACGCGCCCAAGGTTACATCCTGAGGGCCATCCAGCGCCCGGCCGATGTCGCGCACGCGCACCGGCGCGCCATTGCGATAGGCGATGATGACGTCATTGTAAGGCGCCGCCTCGGTCAGCTGATCGTTGTCGGCAATAGTGTAATTCTGCAGCCGGCCCAACATGGTTCCTTTGGCGGAATCCGTCGTGGCGCCGAGCAGCGCCTCACGGACGTCCTCGAGCGTCAGCCCACGCGCCGTCAGCTTGGCCGGATCAACCTGCACGCGAATGGACGGCCGCTGCTGGCCGCCGATGGCAACCAGTGCCACGCCGCTGATCTGAGAAATCTGCGTGGCGACGACGTTCTCGGCGAAATCGTCCACTTTGGTCAGCGGCAGCGTGGTCGAGTCGGCTGCTACGATCAGGATCGGCGAATCCGCCGGGTTCACCTTCTTGTAGGTCGGCGGCGAGGT
>JASHSE010000578.1 GCA_030036975.1 Xanthobacteraceae bacterium
CGGATCAAGCCCGACGAGGTCGCGCCGCCGCTCTGGGTGGTCATGGGCGCCGCGGCGATCAGCGTCAACGCCGGCCTCATTCTGCTCGCCGACGGCGGCGCGACGCCGTTTCTTATCTCGCTGCAGCCGTTCCTCGGCGGCACGACGCTGGCGGTGTGGGCCTGGGCGACCTGGTGGATCCCGCTGTTGCTGCTGCTCGGCGTATGGAAGCACGGCGTGCACCTGCGGCCGATCGGCTATTCGCCGCTGCTCTGGAGCATCGTCTTTCCGCTCGGCATGTATGCGGCGGCGACCTGGCGGCTCTCGCGCTTCGTCGCCGTGCCGGCGCTGGCGACGTGGTCGTCGGTCATGGCCTGGATCGCGCTCGCCGCCTGGTGCGCGACCGCCGCGAGCCTTGCCGTGTCGATCTGGCGAAATACCGCGCGCTGATCGATGCTACAATGCACGCAGAGGCGCCTGTTGGGCGCGGCGAGAGAGCAGCCATGAGCGACGACCTGCACGAAGTCTACGCCATCCGTTACGGCCATCACGACCGCCGCTCGCCGGCCAATTTCATCGACGGCGATCCGCACGACGTGCTGCAGCCGCTCGACTTCTTTGTTTGGGCGATCGTCGGGCCGTCCGGCGCGATCGTGCTCGATACCGGCTTCGACGAAGCCATGGGCAAGAAGCGCCAGCGCGAGATGATCAAGCCGGTGCGCGACGGTCTTGCGGCGCTCGGCGTCGCGGCCGATGCCGTCAAGGACGTCATCATCAGCCACCTGCATTACGATCATTGCGGCAATTACGCGCTGTTTCCGCAGGCGCGCTACCATCTGCAGGACCGCGAGATGGCGTACGCCACCGGCCGCTGCATGTGCCACCAGGCGCTGCGCGCGCCGTTCGAGGTCGACGACGTGATCGCCATGGTGCGCAAGGTTTTTGCCGGCCGCTGCGCCTTCCACGACGGCGAGGATCAGATCGCGCCCGGCGTCACGGTGCACCGCATCGGCGGCCACTCCAAGGGACTGCAGAGCGTGCGGGTGAAAACGCGGCTCGGCTATGTGGTGCTCGCCGCCGACGCGACACACCTTTATGCCCATATCGACGGCGGCCGGGTGTTTCCGCTCACCTACAATATCGAGGAAGTGGTCGAGGGCTATGCCACGCTGAAAAGACTCGCCAGCGCGCCGCACCACGTCGTGCCCGGCCACGATCCGCTGGTGCTCAAGCGCTATCCGGCCGCCAAGCCGGGGCTTGAAGGCTGGGTGGTACGGCTCGACGCCGAGCCGAAGCCCAACTGATTTATTCGGGGGATGTCATGAAGCTCGCCCGTCGAAAATTTTTGCGCCGGCTCGGCGGCACTGCCGCTTTTCCCGCCGTTTCGCGCACGGCGCTGGCGCAAAGTTATCCAACGCGGCCGGCGCCGCCGGCGTCCGGGCGCAGTGATTCCGGAAGTCGATCGATCAAATTTGCTGTCGTGCACCATACGCTTGCAGACAAATGGAGCAGCCACCGTGAAAACCAAATCCCTCACCCCGCAGATGATGGAAGGCCGCGTCGCCCGGTTCAACAAACTGCAGACCTACCAAACTCAGAATTTCGACGCCCACGGCATTCCGCCCGGCGCCGTGGAGAAGATTACGGCGCGGCGGGTCTATCCGGTAATGGCGCCGGCCGACTATCAAGGCCGCAGCGCCGGCGCGCCGGTCAAGGGCCCGCGCGGCCTGATCGTCAGCATCGCCGAATGCGAGCCTGGCAACGGACCGGGCCTGCACCGCCATCTCAACACGGTCGAGAATTTCCTTTGTCTCTCCGGCCGCTTTGAAATTGCCTGGGGCGATCACGGCGAGCATGCGCTCGTGCTGGAACCGCTCGACATGATTTCAGTGCCGCGCGGCGAGAACCGCAGCTTCCGCAACGTCTCCAACGAAACCGGCCGCCTGTTGGTGATGATCGTGCCGGAGACCGACGAGCAGGCCGACCCGATCGCCTATGCGCCAAGCGTGGCCAAGGAGATCGAGCGTGAGTACGGCAAGGGCGCGCTGCAAGGCCTCGAAAAAATCGGTTTCAAGTTCGAGGATGAGCCGGCTGCATAGTGCGCATCGAATGTTTGCGCAATGGCTGTCGCAGCGCCTCCGCGGACGGCTGTTCTGCCAAGCCTGGCCGCGAAGGAGAGAGCTGTATGACATATTCGCGCCGACGATTGTTGCGCATGGCAGGCGGCATCGCCGCATTACCGTTGCTGCCGCGCGTGGCCGCGGCGCAAGCCTATCCGACGCGGCCGGTGCGCATCATCGTACCGTATCCGGCCGGGATCGCGCCCGACATTGCCACCCGCCTGGTCGCGCAATCGCTGTCGCAGCGGCTCGGCCAGCAATTCATCGTCGACAACAGGCCAGGCGGCGCCGCCAATATCGGCACCGAACTCGTCGTCCATGCCGCGCCCGACGGCTACACGCTGCTCACCGCGACCATGACCAACACCATCAACATTTCGCTCTACGATCATCTCGATTTCGATTTCCTGCGCGACATCGCGCCGGTCGCAGGGCTGGTGCTGTTGCCGTTGGTGCTGGTGGTCAATCCAGCGGTGCCGGCGCACACGCTTTCACAATTCATTGCCTACGCCAAAGCCAATCCGGGAAAGATCAATTACGCCTCGGTCGGCGCCGGCGCGGCCACCAACGTCGCCGGCGAATTATTCAACATGATGGCCGGCACGCGCCTGGTCAACGTGCCCTATCGCGGCAGCTACATGCCGGATTTGCTCAGCGGCCAGGTGCAGGCGGGGTTTACGCCGATCCTGCAGTCGATCAGCTCCATCCGCGCCGGCAAATTGCGCGCGCTCGCGGTGACGACCAAAAAGCGCTCGGATTCTTTGCCGGGCGTGCCGGCGGTGGCCGAGGTCGTGCCGGGCTACGAGGCGGTGGTTTGGGACGGCATCGGCGCGCCGGCGCACACGCCGGCCGACATCATCGACAAGCTCAACAAGGAGATCAACGCCGTGCTCGGCGATCCGGCGATCAAGCGGCGGTTCGCCGATCTCGGCTCCGAGCCGATGATCATGTCGCCAGCGCAGTTCGGCGCGTTCCAGGCCGCCGAAGCCAAGAAATGGGGACAGGTCGTCAAAACCGCCGGCATCAAGGTGGAGTGAGCACCGCGCCGTCGGTTTTATTCAAGGAGTGACCCATGACACTTCATCGCCGGCGATTTCTGCATCTGGCAAGCGGCGCCGCTGCGCTGCCCGTTGCGCCGCGGCTCGTTCGGGCGCAATCCTATCCGAGCCGGCCGGTCAAGCTGATCGTCACCGTGCCGGCCGGCGGCTCGCCGGACATCATCGGCCGCTTGATCGCGCAATGGCTCTCGCGGCGCCTCGGCCAAGCGTTCGTCGTGGAGAACAAGCCGGGAGCCAGCACCAATATCGGGACCGAGCTCGCGCTCAAGGCGGCGCCGGACGGCGGCACGCTGCTGCTTGCCATGTCGTCGAACGCAATCAACGGCGCGCTCTATCATCATCTCAATTTCAACTTCATGCGCGACGCCGAGCCGGTGGCGAGCATCGCCACCATTCCGCTGGTCATGGACGTCAATCCCGCCGTGCCGGCCAAGACCGTTTCCGCGTTCATCGCCTACGCCAAGGCCCATCCCGGCAAGATCAATCTGGCGTCGGGCGGCAACGGCACGCCGCTCTACGTCGCCGGCGCGCTGTTCAAGATGATGGCGAAAGTCAACTTGGTCGATGTGATCTACCAGGGCGAAGGCGGCGCGATGCCCGATCTGCTCAGCGGCCAGGTGCAGGCGATGTTCGGCGTCATGCCGGCCTCGCTCGGCTACATCAAATCCGGCAAGCTGCGCCCGCTCGCCGTCACCAGCGCCAAGCGCCAGGAGCTTTTGCCGAACGTGCCGGCGATGGCCGAGTTTCTGCCGGGCTACGAGGCCAACGGCTGGTACGGCATCGTCGCGCCCAAGGGCACGCCGCCGCAGGTGATCGCGACGCTCAACAAAGCCGTCAATGCCGCGCTCGCCGATCCGGACGTGCGCCGCCGCTTCACCGACCTCGGCTGCAACGTGTTCACCGGCTCGCCCGACGATTTCAAAAAATTCATCGCCGCCGAAACCGCGAAGTGGGCCAAGGTGATCGCCTTTGCCGGCATCAAAGCGGATTGATTCGACTCTCAACATCATTGCGAGTTGGTGATTGATTGGTCATTCCGGGGCCGAGCGAAGCGAGGAACCCGGAATCCATAACCGCAGCGCAGGGCTTATGGATTCCGGACTCGCCGCTTCGCGGCGATCCGGAATGACGAACCGAAGCAATCATCCGGATTCCGTATCACAGGGTCTAACCAAAACTTGGCAACGCGGTCCCCATGCTCAACATGAATGTGCAATGGCTCCGACCCTTCCAGGCTGTAAAAGAAGAAGCAAAAACCCGAAGTCCGCAGCACCGTTGGCATCGAGTGCGCCCTCGCCACAATATACGAGCTTGCCGTGTCCGATTCAATCTCAGTAGAAGCGTCGCATCCGGCGGCTCGATCGAATAATGACCTACTCCAGCACACTGGCGCCTTATTCACGGGCAGCGCGTTTGCTTAAGATCTGCTTGAGCCGTTGCGGCGTCACCGGTAATTGCGTCACCGCGCCCGGCATGCCGATGGCGTCGTCGATGGCGGAGGCGATTGCGGCGCCGACTGCGGTGATGCCGCTTTCGCCGGCGCCCTTGATGCCGAGCGGATTGCGCGGCGTGGTGTA
>JASHSE010000579.1 GCA_030036975.1 Xanthobacteraceae bacterium
GTGCCTTTCTGCACGATGACGGCGGCGGCATCGATGTGGCCGTCCTCGATCTGCGACAGCGGCACGCTCCATGTCGAGTCGCTGCCGTTGTAGCCGCCGAGCTTGCGCCAGGCGCGCACCACGTTGTGGTAGGTGACGGTTCGCCCGCCGTTCTCGCCGCGGCCGATGGCGACCGCGATGGCGCTAACCAGCGGGCAAAGCCACACCTCAGCGTCCGTTGACTCGGCTTGTACGGCCGGATCGGCCTTGAGCCTGACGGTGAAATTACCGCTGGCGGTCGACAGCGACACCGGAACCGCCATGATCTGCGCGTTGCGATCGGTCTCGGCGATGGCCCGTTCGATCGCTGCGCGATCGCTGCCGAGCGCATGGGTCGTGCCGTTGACGACCATCTGCGGCGTGTAGACCTGCCGGTCGCCGCGCTGCCGCGCATAGGCGCGCTGCCGCATCGAATGTCCCGGCAGCGCCAGCGTATCCTTCCAGCCGAGATAATCCCACATGTCGATTGGCAGGCTCAGGGCAACAACCGACGAATCGGTGGCGAATTCGCCGAGCAGCTTGTCGGCTGGCGGACATGACGAACAGCCCTGGCTGGTAAAAAGTTCAAGCAGCGCGCGCGGCGCGGCCGCTGCGACGCCATAGCTCGCAAACAACAGAAAGCCAATGACGAAGGATGCCGAGGCGAGGCGGCGACGCTGCATTCCAGACTCCACCCCCACTAGCCCACTCGACAAACCGGCCGTTTCCGTGACAATCGCGTGACGGCGGCACCGATAACGCGGAAGCAGCCCGCCCGCCACTCAATTCGCAGTGATGCCATGACTGGCACGCAGAGCTTGCACACAGAGCTTGCCGGGCGGCAAGCGCCTCAGGCGGCGAGGTGGCGCAGCACGTATTGCAGGATGCCGCCGTTCTTGTAATAGTCCAGCTCATCAACCGTATCGATGCGGCAGATCAGCGGCACGCGCTTGAGGCCGCCGTCGGCGGCGACGATTTCTGCAAACAGCCGCTGGTGCGGCTTGAGGTCGCCGTGCAGGCCGCGAATCGTGACCTGCTCGTTGCCCTTGAGCCCGAGCGTCTGCCACGACGTGCCTTCTTCGAACACCAGCGGCACCACGCCCATGCCGACCAGGTTGGAGCGGTGGATGCGCTCGAACGACTGCGCGATGACGGCGCGCACGCCGAGCAGCGCCGCGCCCTTGGCGGCCCAGTCGCGCGACGAGCCGGTGCCGTATTCCTTGCCGGCGAGCACCACCAGCGGCACGCCCTCGCTCTTGTAGCGCATCGCGGCGTCGTAGATCGTCATGCGCTGGCGCGACGGGTAATGCACGGTGTAGCCGCCCTCGACGCCTGGCACCATCTGATTTTTGATGCGGATATTGCCGAACGTGCCGCGCACCATCACTTCGTGATTGCCGCGCCGCGTGCCGTACTGGTTGAAGTCGCGCGGCCGCACCTGATGATCGCGCAAATATTCGCCCGCCGGGCTCTCTTCCTTGATCGATCCGGCAGGCGAGATGTGGTCGGTGGTGATCGAGTCGAGGAACAGGCCGAGGATGCGGGCGTCGACGATGTCCTCAATCGGCTGGCTGCGCTTCGGCATGTCCGCGAAATACGGCGGGTTCTGCACGTAGGTGGAGCGATCGTCCCATTTGAACGTGAGCCCGCCTTTCACGGCGATCTTGCGCCAGTTGGCATCGCCCTTGAACACGTCGCCGTATTTGCGGATGAACATCTGTTTGTTGATGCTCTTGCGCATGACCGAGGCGATCTCGCGGCTGGTCGGCCAGATGTCGCGCAAATACACCTTGCGGCCGTTCTGGTCGGTGCCGAGCGGCGCCTTGGCAACGTCGACCTGCATGGAGCCGGCGAGCGCGTAGGCGACGACAAGCGGCGGCGACGCCAGATAATTGGCGCGCACGTCGGCATTGACCCGGCCTTCGAAATTGCGGTTGCCGGAAAGCACCGCCGCCGCGACCAGGTCGTGCTTGTTGACCGCTTCGGAAATCTCCTCCGGCAGCGGGCCGGAATTGCCGATGCAGGTGGTGCAGCCGAAGCCGACCAGGTTAAAGCCGAGCGCGTCGAGCGATTTCTGCAAGCCGGATTTTTGATAATACTCCTCGACCACCTGGGAGCCGGGCGCCAGCGAAGTCTTGACCCACGGTTTGACGGTCAAGCCTTTTTCGACCGCCTTTTTCGCCAATAGGCCGGCGCCGATCATCACGCTCGGGTTCGAGGTGTTGGTGCACGACGTGATTGCGGCGATCACCACGTCGCCGTTGCCCAGAGTGAAATTGCGGCCTTCCACCGGGACGCGCTTGTCCATCTCGCCGGACTTGTCGAACTCCTCATCCATGGCTTGGGCGAAGCCGCTCTTGACCTCCTTGAGCGCGATGCGGTCCTGCGGCCGCTTCGGCCCGGCGAGCGACGGCTCGATCGACGACAGTTCGAGCTTGACCACGTCGGTGAACACCGGATCCGGCGTGTTCTTGGTGCGGTAGAGGCCCTGCGCCTTGGCGTAGGCGATGACGAGCGCAATGAGGCTTTCCGGGCGTCCGGTGTCGCGCAGATAGCGGATGGTATCGTCGTCGATCGGGAAAAAGCCGCAGGTCGCGCCGTATTCGGGCGACATGTTGCCGAGCGTGGCGCGGTCGGCGATGGTCAAACCGGCGAGGCCAGGGCCGAAATATTCGACGAATTTGCCGACCACGCCGCGCTTGCGCAGCATCTGGGTGACGGTGAGCACGAGGTCGGTGGCGGTCATGCCTTCCTTGAGCTTGCCGTTCAGCCGCACCCCGATCACTTCCGGCAGCAGCATCGAATAGGGTTGGCCGAGCATCGCGGCTTCGGCTTCGATGCCGCCGACGCCCCAGCCGAGCACCGAGAGGCCGTTCACCATCGTGGTGTGCGAATCGGTGCCAACGAGCGTGTCCGGATAGGCAAGTTCCGTCGCGACCGACTTGTCGGGGAAGGTGATCTTGGCCGGCGCGGTCCAGACCGTGCGCGCCAAATATTCGAGGTTGACCTGATGGCAGATGCCGGTGCCGGGCGGCACGACCCGAAAATTCTCGAACGAACTCTGCGCCCATTTGAGGAACCGGTAGCGCTCCTGATTCTGCTTGTATTCCTCCTCGACATTGCGCTTGAACGCGTCACGTTGGGCAAAAAAGTTCACCGCGACCGAGTGGTCGATCACCAGATCCACCGGCACCAGCGGGTTGATTTTTGTCGGATCGCCGCCGAGATGCTCCATCGCGTCGCGCATGGCGGCGAGGTCGACCACCGCCGGGACGCCGGTGAAGTCCTGCATCAGCACGCGCGCCGGCCGGAACGCCAGCTCGCGATCCGAGGTCTTGGTCTTGAGCCATTGCGCGACCGCCTGAATGTCCTCCTTGGTGACCGAGCGGCCGTCTTCGTTGCGCAGCAGATTTTCCAGCAACACCTTGAGCGAGAACGGCAGCCGTGAAATCCCCTTCAGCCCGTTCTTCTCGGCCGCCGGCAGGCTGTAATAGGCATATGTCCTGGAACCGACATCGAGCGGCCGCAGGCACTTGAAACTGTCGAGCGAATTCATGTGTTTCTTCCCATGCGCCACGGCCGGGCACCGCAGCAAATCGCAGGTCATTGATTGCCGGAACGGCCGCCGCGACCCGCTCCCTGCCTTGCCCCGCAGGCGGGGAAGAAACGGCGGGAGACGGATACGATAGGCCCGATCAGGAGGCCGCGAGTAACGAGCGGCTTATAGGGTCTTTTCCTTAAATGTGCCAGATCAGCAACGAATAGCCGGTATATGCGGGGCTGCCGCGCACCCATCGCGCCGGAGGTGATCTTGATGCGGCTATCGGCGTCGAATCTGGCCTGCCATC
>JASHSE010000580.1 GCA_030036975.1 Xanthobacteraceae bacterium
CGGGATCGACGTTGCGATGCTGCGACAAAAATTCGAGCGCGTTGCCGGTGTCTTCGACCTGTTCGAGGCAGATGACGCGGCCGAACTCGCCCTCGCTCTTGCCGCAGCCCCGCATGTCGAAGCGCAAGGTGACGTAGCCGAACGCGTTGAGCACCTTGGCGGGCGCGATGCAGGTCGGGCTGTCGCTGTTGGAGCCAAAACCGTGCAGCACCAAAAACGCGGCGCGCCGCTCGCCGGCGCGCAAGCCGTCCGGCACGCCGACCACGCCGTGCAGGCGCAGGCCCGCCGATGCAAAGCTGACGACTTCTTCGTTCATGGTGCGATCCTTGCCGCTGCGCTGCGGGCGGCACTGTACTGAATTGCGGCGGGGAGGGAAGAGGAGGCGCCTTATCGCGCTTGGCGCCGGCGCACAGGCTCGAACGCAACGCGGACCAACGTCGCCACGATGCGCAAGCCGGCCTTGAGCGAGCCGCGCAGCGAGCCGGCGACCTTGGACTCGCCGCCGCGCCGCCGGCGGTAATCCACCGGCAGTTCGAGGATGCGCAGGCCGGCGCGTGCGGCGCGCATCTGCATTTCCAGATTCCAGCCGTAGCTCATTTCGCGCATGCCGAGCGCAAGCAACGTGGCGTGGCGGATGGCGCGGAACGCGCACATGTCGGTGTAGCGCACGCCATAGAGGAGTTTTGTGAAGAGGCCGGCGATCTGGCCGGCGATGAGCTGATGCGCCGCCATGCTGCCGGGCTCGCGCTTGCCGCGCGCCCGCGAGGCGATGACGAAATCGCAGGTGCCGGAGCGGATGGCATCGACCATGGCGGCGATGGCGGCCGGATCGTCGGCACCATCGCCGTCCATGAACACGAGGATGTCCTCGGCCTGCGCCGCCTGTGCGCCGGCGAGACACGCGCGCCCATAACCGCGGCCGACGTCAAGCACCTCGGCGCCGGCGTTTTCGGCGCGCGCCTGCGTGCCATCACGGCTGCCGCCATCGACCACGATCACGCGATCGACCAATGCGCGCGGCAGTTCGGCAACGACGGCGCCGATCGATTCGGCTTCGTTGAAGGTGGGAATGATGACGGTGACGGCGCCGGCGTGCGGCGGCATCGTCACAAGCTCCACCGCAAGCCGCAGCTCGCGCACGCGGCGGGCGGCTGGTCGGATTTCAGGGCGCGGCGGAAATTTTGATACGCCGGACCGGTCCAGATCTCGCGCAAGGTCTGCTGGGTGGCGTCGCCGAGGGTGTAGTTTTCGTAGCCGCGCTGCGAGAACGGCGCGATGCAGCACGGCAGCGCCCGGCCGTTGGCGGTGAAATACATCACGGTCCACGGCCGCCGGCACAGCGACCACGGCGAGCCGTTGGCATGATGCTTGTCTTGGCGTTTCAGACTCATGCCCGGCTCCGACGCGCCGCCCGAGGCGGAGAACACGATGCCGAGCGATTTGGCGAGTGCCGTGGCGCGGTCGATATGCGTGGCTTCCTCGGCGGAAAGCCGCTCGTACAGCGCCTGGTCCGGCCGGGCGAGGCCGATGGCGTGGTCGGTGAAGAACACCAGCCGCTGCAGGTGCACTTCTTTGATGCCGCTCGCGGCGGCGAGCCGCACGAAATCCGGCAGTTCCTCGACGGTTTGGCGCAAGCCGGTGAGCCAGGCCGATACACGCGGTTTGTCGTGGCCCTCGCGCTGCTGCAACTCGCGGAACGCGCGCACGTTTTTCAGGATGCGGTTGAAGAAATTCTTGCCGCGAATGGCCTTGTAGGATTCGGCGTTGGCGGCGTCGAACGACACGCGCAGCTCGTCGAGCCCGGCGGCGATCAGCGCGCGGCCGTTGCGCTCGTTGAGCACGGTGCCGTTGGTGTTGAACAACACGTAGGTGCCGCGGTCTTTCAGATAACGCACCATGCGCGGCAGATTCTTCACCAGCATCGGCTCGCCGACGCCATGCAGCACGGCGCGCGCCAGACGCGGGATCTGATCGACGATCGAGGTGAACAGCCCCCAGCTCATGTCGGCGGACGGCTCGAGCTCCTCGTAGGTGCGCGGGCACGTCGTGCACAACAGATTGCAGCGGTTGGTGGTCTCCAGATAAAGGCAGACCGGCGCCTGCTCCGGCCGCTCGCTCGCGGTCTCGACGCCTTCGAAATAGCGCTGCGGATCGATCGCCGGATGGGGTGCGGTGGCGTCCATGGCCGCGGCTCCTCAGATCGTCGCGCCGCTCGGCATGCGCGCGTCGGCAGTCGGCATGCGCGGCTTGCCGCGGCGGCCGAACACGCCGTCCGGCCACAACGCGCTCAATAACGCCGCGGTGTGCCGCGCTCGATGCGGCGTCGGCGCCGCACCGTCGAAAATCTCCGCATGCAGCCGCCGCAGGCTGGCGGCGTCGTCGACGTCGTACCATTCGGGCAAAATATCAAGCTCGAGCCCGATTTCGCGCGCCCGTTCGCGGGTCTGTTCGGCGACGCGTTCGGTGCTCCAGGCAATGTCCTCGAACAAGCGGCGATGCGCAGTTTTCAGGCCGAGCAAATAATAGCCGCCGTCGCTCGAGGGACCGAGCACGGCGCGGTCGCCGGGCCGCGCCAGCGCTGCTGCGCTCTCGCTGAGCAACGCTGTCGGCAAGGTCGGGCTGTCGGCGTTGAGCACCATTGCGGCGCTATGGCCGCGCGCGAACATCTGTTCGATCGCGTGCAACAGGCAGGCGCCGAAATCGGAAAACCATGCCGGAATGAGATCGACGCCCGGAAAGCGGCGGCGAAAAAAATCATCCGAGCCGGGCGGACCGTAAGCCGCATAGGCGGCGATGGTCACGTCGGGCGCGGCGCGGCTCGCCGCGAGCAGAATGTTGTCGAAGACGTCGTGCAGGAACGCGGTGTTGAGCGCGGCCGCGGCGTCGTAATCGAGCGGCGGCACCAGCCGCGTCTTGGCCCGGCCCGGCGCCGACGCTTTCGCCATCACGGCGATGCCGCAACTCGCCGCGCCGACTTTCCGATGAGCGTGGTCCGATGCCGCGACACCGGAATGCGCTTCGCGGCCTGCTTCACTTGCGTTCATGCGGTGCCCCCCACCGAACCGATGCGATCCGGCTACAACGCACTGACCAATTTACCGACGCTTGCTTCGCAAACGTTCTCGCAAACCGCTAATCAATTTCGGTTCAATTCCTTCAAGTCGGCAGGCACTGAAAAGTTATTCTCATCACAGCTTCGTGATCGCTGGTCTTTTCTCCCGCTCGTCCCCTCGAAAGCGACGCGAAAGCGGGGGACCCGCTGTTTGCCGGCTCCTGGACTCCCGCTGGCGCGGGAATGAGCGGAATTGATTACGGCGATTCCATCTCAATTACGGCCGAGCGCTACGCGGATGGTCGTGTCGGCCGGGAGCGCGGTGGCGGATGGGTCATGCCAGGTCGGCGCCTCGGCGTATTCGCCGGGGTCCATGTCGAGCGAGACGAGGTGGCGGCCTTCGATGCCGACCACTTCGAGCCGCACCGCGACCGGGCGCCCGAACCAGCCCCACCATCGGCTGTACGAGATGATCAGTTCTATCTGTCCCCGTGCCGTGCGCACCACCCGCCGCACGGTGCCGAGCGTGTTTGCGTGGTCGTCTAGCACGGGCAGGCCGATCAGATCGCCGACGCGAACCGGCTGCGGAAAGCGTTTGAGATAGCGCTCGTTCATCGGCATCGGATGCTGCGCGTCCATCATCCCGGTCGGCGGAATCATGGCTTGCGCGCGAACCATGGCCGGCTTTGCCGAGACCAGGATGCCGGCAAGCGCCAAGCCGGACAAAACGCCGCGGGCTCTCAGTCTGTTTCTCATTCTTCGTTTCATTTGGCGATTGCTGCTATCAACAACACGGCGCGATATTGTGAAGCGACGGTGCTTGCGCCCGAATCGCCGTCCCCATACGGTGCAAGCGCGTCGGGGAACAGGCTCACGTCCGGCATTTGCGCCGCTCCTTGCCGGTCCGCCGCTCCAACAACTGCGGAAGTGTGGTGATGTCAGCGCCTGCCGTCAAATCACTTAAGCCTGAGTTCGCGCTCAAGCGCGTCCGCAGGCCGGCGCGCCTGCATCCGCTGCCGCTGCGCATCATGCATTGGATCAACGCGCTCGCCATCGTCATCATGATCGGCAGCGGCTGGCGAATCTATAACGATGACGTCCTGTTCGGTTGGCTGCAATTCCCCGATATCCTGGTGATCGGCAAATGGGCGCAGTATGGCCTGCAATGGCACTTCTTCGGCATGTGGATTTTCGCGCTCAACGGCGTCGCCTATCTCGGTTACGGCATCGTCGCCGGGAGGTTCCGGCGAAAACTGTTTCCGATCCGCCTGCGCGAGATCTTTGCAACCGTCGGCGACGCGCTGCGCTTTCGCCTGACCCATGAGGATCTCGCCGTCTACAACGCCGTGCAGAAAATTCTCTATCTCGGCGTCATCCTGGTCGGCATTCTCATCGTCATCACCGGCCTGTGCCTGTGGAAGCCGGTGCAGTTCTCCGAACTCGCCTCGTTGTTCGGCAGCTTCCAGACCATCCGGCTCATTCATTTCCTGTGCATGTCGGCGATCGTGGCCTTCATCGTGGTCCATGTCACGCTGGCATTGTTGGTGCCGCAGAGTCTTGTCGCCATGATTACCGGCGGACCAAGCGTGAACGGCGGGCCGTCGTTGATTGCCGAGCCTGCACGCGTCGCCGCGCCGATACCTGTCGCCGAGCCCACCCGACCCGCAGAGCCCACGCCCGATTCAAGCCCGTCCGATTCAAGCCCGTCCGATTCAAGCCAATGAGGCGGTGATCCGATGTCCATTCGCCCACGCACACCGCCGCTGTTGCGGCCGAAAAAGCCGGTCGATCAAAGCGTGCTGAAGCAAAACCG
>JASHSE010000581.1 GCA_030036975.1 Xanthobacteraceae bacterium
CCGCAGCCGCGCGCGCCGAAGAACGCGCCGACGCCGCCAAGCGCCGCTGCGCCGACATCGAGCATGAAATTCGCGAGATGCTCGACGTCGAGCCCGCCGCAGCCGCGGAGGTTGCCGAGCTCAAGGCGGCCGCCGAACTGCCCGACCTCGCCGAGGTCGAAGCGCGGCTCGACCGCATCCGCCGCGAACGCGAGCGCCTCGGCTCGGTCAACCTGCTTGCCGAACAGGAGCTGCGCGACGCCGAAGCGCAGCACACGAAACTGGTCGGTGAGCGCGACGACCTGGTCGAGGCCATCCGCCGGCTGCGCCAGGGCATTCACAGCCTCAACAGCGAAGCGCGCGAGCGGCTGTTGGCGTCGTTCGCCGTCGTCAACGAGAATTTCAAGAAATTGTTCACCGAGCTGTTCGGCGGCGGCACCGCCGAACTGCAGCTGATCGAGCACGACGACCCGCTCGAAGCCGGCCTCGAAATCATGGCGAAGCCGCCGGGCAAGCAGCCGGCAACGCTGTCGCTGCTCTCCGGCGGCGAGCAGGCGCTGACCGCGCTGGCGCTGATCTTCGCGGTGTTCCTCACCAACCCGGCGCCGATCTGCGTGCTCGACGAGGTCGACGCGCCGCTCGACGATTACAATGTCGAGCGGTTCTGCGACCTGCTCGACGAGATGGCGCGCTCGACCGAGACGCGCTTTGTCATCATCACCCACAACCCGATCACCATGGCGCGCATGAACCGCCTGTTCGGCGTCACCATGGCCGAACGCGGCGTCTCGCAACTCGTCTCGGTCGATCTCGAAGGCGCGGTGAAGCTGCGGGAGGCGGGCTGAGAATGCGCAGCCCCCCGCCTTGCTTCTTAGCGACAAGGCTCAGCGATAAACGCGAATCCCTCCGCGCCAATAGGGTCTGCGGTAAGCGTTGTAGTAACCGCCATAGGGCCGCCTGACGACAACGCCGCCGTTGGGTCCGACACATCCAGCACGGTAAACGCCACGGGCGCACACAACGGCGTTGGCCGTCGGAACGGTTGCCGACAGGGTGAGCGCGGTGAGGCCAAGCAGCAGCAGCACCCGCGTTTTGGAGAGTTTGCCTGCGCGGCCGCGCAGACCGATCCTCGTCGATCCGAACGTCATGGTGGTCTACTCCATTACTGCCCTGTGAACGAGGTCGCCTGTTACTCCTCATCCCACAGGGAACGCTTCCTCACCCGCAATTGTCATTGATGCTGGTCTCGACTATGGGCGTGGCGTCCGCGGAAGCACATTGTTGAATGCGCTCCTTCCTTTTCGAGCCCGGAGATCAAAGCCGTGCCGCGGAACTATTGCCCTTCGTGACTCCTCATTGCCTCATCGATCTTTGCCTTGACGGCAGCGAGGTTGAAGGACGCCGGCGACTGCATCGGCGGGAACGCGATGGCGGTCTGCGCCAGCGCCGCCACCCTTTGCTGCACCTCGACGAAGCGCCAGAATTCCCGTGCCAGGAAATCGTTCATGTATCCGGCACCCTGATCGTTGAGCGACTCGCCGCGCACCGAAGGCGTCCGCTCGAACGGGTCCTGACGCAGGTTGACGACCGTCGGCATGTTGGTCGTCACCTTCTCGCCCGGCCAGCCGTAGGGCTGCTGAATGAACTGGAATTTGAAGTCGTCAATGCGCAACGCACCCAAATTCGCCTCGGCGAAGTAGAATAGCTCGTGCCGCGACGAGGGCGCCTTGCCGGTCAACAGGTCCATCTGATTGTAACCATCAAGATGGTTCTTGTAGGTACGCTCGCCCAACTGCACACCCTGCAAAAGCTGCTGGGTGATGTTCGGATTACCCGCCGCGGCAAGCAGCGTCGGGAACCAGTCCAGACCGGAGAAAATGCCGTTTTCCACCGATCCCGGCTTGATCTTGCCGGGCCAGCGGATGATGCACGGCACGCGGAACCCGCCTTCGTACGTTGTCCCTTTGGTGGCGCGGAACGGCGTCATGCCGCCGTCGGGCCAGGTGAAAACTTCAGCGCCATTGTCGGTGGTGAAAATGACGATGGTGTTGTCGGCAACACCGATGTCGTCGAGGTGCTGCATGAGGTCGCCGACGCTGTCGTCGAGTTGCGCCATGCCGGCCTCTTCCAGACCGTAGTTGCTCCGGTAGTTCATCTTCGCCTGATATTCCGGCGGCAGATAGGTGAAGACGTGCATGCGCGTGGTGTTGTGCCAGATGAAAAACGGCTTGCCGGCCTGCTTGGCCTGATCCATGAAGCGCTTTGAGTTCTCCACCAGCACTTCGTCGAAAGTCTCCATATCGTATTTGGCATCGCGTCCCTTCTGCCACAGCTGATGATCCGCGCTCATGTCCTTGAACGGCTTGAGCGGGCCTTCATCGACGATGCGCTGCTTGCCAACCTTGCCCCAACGCGGCATCACCGTCGCATCGTCCGTATCGGTCGCGTATGAATGCACGAGGTTGCGCGGACCGTATTTGTCGATCCAATCCTGCGGGTAGTCGTACCAGTACGGATCGGACATGGCGTCGAGGTGGTAAAGGTAGCCGAAGAATTCGTCGAAGCCGTGCACCGTCGGCAGATATTTGTTGAGGTCGCCGAGATGATTCTTGCCGAACTGCCCGGTCGCGTAGCCGAGCGCCTTGAGCGCAGTCGCGATCGTGCAGGCCTGTTCGGGAATGCCGATATCGGCGCCGGCCTGCCCGACCGTGGTCATGCCGGTGCGTAACGGTATCTCGCCGGTGATGAAATTGGCGCGACCCGCGGTGCAGCTGGCCTCCGCGTAGTAGTCGGTGAAAATCATGCCGCCGGTGGCAAGCCTGTCAAGATTCGGAGTTTTGCCGGACATCATGCCGCGATGATAAGCGCCGATGTTGAACCAGCCGACGTCGTCGCCCATGATGACAAGGATATTCGGCCGGCCTGAGGACGACGCTTGCTGCGCCTGCGCGACGGCCTTTTGCACGCCCGCAGCGGTGCCCAGTGCCGATGCGGCGGCGAGCGTCGTGCTGCCGAGCAAAACATTGCGGCGGTTGAGGGCGCGCTTGCTTAGGTTGGACTGCTCTGCGTTGCCTTCGCTTGACATGTCTCACTCCCTACTCTGACGACACAGCGGAATCCGAGGTGGCTCGTTGACGTATCCACCGCTTCGGCATGGCGCGCGGCCGGGCGATAGCGGCGGCAGTAATTCGGCGCGCACAGATGCGAGCCGCCTTTGATCACCTTGCGGGGAATTTTGATCTGCGGCTGAGCGGGATCGTAGCTTTGCTCCTCGCGGCCGCCGCGCGGATTTTTCGGAATGCAGCACGGCTTGGCTGGGTCGGGTTCGTGCTTGGCCGACCACCAGTCGGCGGTCCACTCCCACACATTGCCGATCATGTCGTAGACGCCGTAGCCATTGGGCGGGAACGCCATGACCGGCGAAGTGCGCTCGAAACCGTCCTCGCAAAGGTTCTCGTGCGGGAAGTTGCCCTGCCAGGTATTGGCGCGGTGCATTCCGCCGGGCTTGAAGGTGTCGCCCCAGGCGAATTCGGCGCCGTCGAGCCCGCCGCGCGCGGCGAACTCCCATTCGGCTTCGGTCGGCAAATCCTTGCCCGCCCATTTGGCAAAGGCGAGCGCATCGTCATACGTCACGTGAACGACGGGATGACTATCAAGCCCATTGACGCTGCTCTTCGGCCCCTCAGGGTGTTGCCAATTCGCCCCCCTTTGCAGCGTCCACCACTCACCCCAGTTTCTCAAGTCGACCGGATGGCGCGGCGGTGTGAAAACCAGAGAGCCGGCATAGAGCATGTGTGGCAGCGCGCCGGGGTAGTTCTTCGGATCGGGAATGGTTTCGGCAAACGTCACGTGTCCGGTAGCGTGCACGAAGACCTTGAACAGCCGGTTGGTTACCGGCGTGCGGTCGATCCAAAAGCCGTCGACCCTGACGCGGTGAGCCGGCGCCTCTTCCGGATAATGCCTGTCCGATCCCATGCGGAACGTGCCGCCGGGAATGAAGACCATGTTTGGATGCGCCGGCGTGTCCCGCGCGCCAGCGTTCAATCGCGCAATTTCGGCTGCGTCCGACCCGGTCATGACTACTCGTTTACTGCCCGGATTTTAGTTCCGGATCGTGTCATGAACTATCGGGGTTTGACCTGAAAAACGGCTGCGGCGTTGCCTGACGCATCACGCCGCAGCGGCCACGCTTTTGTGAACGATGCCGACGCCAGGCCGGGTACGGCGACCAGCGGCTCGGTTCGGCCGCCGCCGAATTGAAATAATTTTTCCGGGTTTTCACTCCGGCGTTTTCAGGGTTTTCCCTGATCGGGATGGGCTGCTTCTTGCCTATTTTGTGCTTTGCTATTGTGTCAGGACGCCGATACCGGCCACTGCACGCCATCGCGCCGCGCGCCGGTTGAACGGGAGTGCCCGTGACCCGCATCCTTATCGCCGACGATCATCAGGTCGTTCGTTCCGGACTGCGTGCGATTCTGGAGGCGCACGAAGGATGGCAGATCGTCGCTGAAGCGGCCGACGGCAAGGAAGCGATCGACAAGGCCTTGGCCACCAAGCCGGACGTCGCCATTATCGATTATTCGCTTCCGGTGATGAACGGTCTGGAAGCCACCCGCCAGATTCGGGCCCGGATGCCGAGCGCCGAAGTGCTGGTATTCACCATGCACAACAGCGACGTGTTGGTCGGCGAGCTTTTGGCCGCGGGGGCCCGCGCCTATCTCCTCAAATCCGAGGCGAGAGAGCAGCTTGTCGCGGCCGTCGAATCGCTGGCCGGCCACAAGGCCTATTTCACCGAGACGGTATCTGAAAGACTGCGCGACACGTTTGTCGCCAGCCATCAGAGAAAACAGGATACGGCACTGTCGCCGCGCGAGCGGGTCGTCGTCCAACTGATCGCCGAGGGCAACAGCAACAAGAAGATCAGCAGTCTTCTCAATCTCAGCATCAAGACGATCGAGACTCATCGCGCCACGGCGATGCGGAAGCTCAACGTCAGCTCGACGGCAGGCTTGGTCCGTTACGCCATCCGTAACAATCTCATCGAGCCGTAAGTGCTGGAGCGGCCGCGGCGATTACCGCTGCGTCAGCCGTCGTCGGCGCGCGACACCGGAATGGCGGCACGCACGACCGTACGCCCGATTCGCGATTCAATGGCGAGGCTGCCGCCGACCTGGTACAGGCGCTCACGCATGCTGACCAGACCGATGCCGCGCGCCGAGCCACCGCCGGCCTTGCGGCCGATGCCGCTCCGCGCCCGGCGAACCTTCGGCATTCCGGTGCCGGCATCCTCGATCGTCAACTCGATCTGCTCGCCCGAACCTGTTGTCTGGCGGCTGAGTTCGATATGAGCCGTCGCACTCTTTGAATGCCGCGCGACGTTGGTGAGCGCTTCCTGGACGACGCGGAACAGCGCCAGCTCGGTGTCGGGCGGCAGACGATCAAGGTCCGGAGCGACGTTGAGAGAAACCTCGATGCCGCTGCGCTCGGTATAGCCGCTCACGTAGTCGCGCAACGCCAAGCCGAGGCCTGCTTCGTCCAGCAGTGGAGGATGGAGAAGATAGGACACCGTACGAATTTCCCGAATCGCCTGCTGCAGCACGTCTTCAAGCTGCTGCAAAACCCGTTCGGCTGAGGGCGGAAGCATCTTGTGGATTTGTCCGACGATCAACGTGGCCGCGATCAGGTTCTGGCCGGTGGTGTCGTGCAGGTCGCGCGCGATCCGCCGCCGCTCGTCGTCTTGTGCGGTCAGCAAGGACGCGGCGAGCCGCCGCGTGACCAGCTCGGTCCGGCGCAATTCGTCGATAAGCGCGCCGAGCAGCAGGATCGGCATCGCTAGAGCCATCAGAAACAGTTGCAGGGCAAGCAGGCCGTATTCGCTGGTTTGTTCGCTCGGCAGGGTCGGAAAGTGCAAGGCATGCCAGGTCAGGACCACGGTCACAATGAGGATCGCGCCGCTTGCACCTTTCTCGCCGAAACGCACGGCGGCCCACAACACCGGCGGCAGCGGCGCCAGCAGCAGAACCGAAGCGAATTCGTTCGCGCCGAGCCGGCCGGCGGCGGTCGCCACCAGCGCCGAGATGGCGATGAGCGTGACCGCGAGCGCTACAGGCTCCAGCTGCCGCCGCGAAAGCGCCCACCGCGACCACTTGGCGCCGTCGGAAAACCAGATGAGGAATACCGGACCGAGCGTGAGATTCGGCAACGCGTTGGCAAGATACCAGTGCGACCAGAACAGCCAGTAGTCGGCAGCCGGATCGCCGCCGAGTATCGGTACGAACGCGCCGCCGAACGCCGACAGGGCCGGACATGGACCGGCGGCAATGACGATATAGAGCGCCGCCTTCTGAAATGTTCCAAACCATGGCGGATCGCCGACAAACCGTCGCACTGCATAGGCGTTCAACAGCGCCACCATGCAGTTGGTGGCGAATGCCACGGCCATCTGCGCCGCCGGCATGCCGACGCCACGCTCGGCAATCACATGGGCCGGCAACACGGCGGCGATATAGAGCCACCAGCGTCGCTGCGGCACGATCACGAGCGCACAAAAGAGAATGACATTCGGCGGCCAGAAGATCGCGAAGATCTTGTCTGACAGCGTGCCGATGTAGAACGCGGATTCGGCGCCGACATAGTACGCGAGCGCGACAAGTAGCGGCCCTTGCAACGGCATGAGCGCTTGCCGCGCGAGCGACGACCAGGACGGACCGACGGTCGGTTTGTCCGCTAGTGACATCAAGTCACCGCTTACACGCCAATTGGTCTCCGCTGCTCAACTTCCCTGCTACGGTATACTAAACTTTTCCCGCCAGAGTATACTATCGGTGTCGAGAACTGTGCGCCACGCTTGAAACTCACGCTTTTACAATACGTTGCGTGCGCAGCCCGGCCCGTCGGAGGCGGCGGCAAGCCGTGGCGGGCCGCCGACGAATTTCGGAACTAGCGGTCCGCTAGTCTGGTTTGTCCTAAAGCATGCTGTTAGGGCATGAGAATGTCCGGGAGGACAGTCAAAACGGTGCAATGGGAGCTTTCAAAATGCCGTGGACTTCTAATGACGCCGAAAGCCACACGCACAAGGCAGCAACGTCAGCTTTGAAAGAGCTCTGGGCGAAAGTCGCCAATGCAAGCCTGGAACGAACCGGCGACGAAGGCCGCGCCATCCGGGAAGCAAACGCGGTGATCGCTCGGCAGGCAAAATCCAGCTAACGATCACCTGCTCTCTAATCGTCCCGTGGCGATCTTACGCGTTCATTCGCCAAGTTGCGGGAGCGAGGATCGGACGACGTAGTGCGCGGTCAAAAAACGCGCGTCAGCAAACCGAAAACGTAACCCAGAATGGCGCCGGCGGGACCGATGATCCAGCCGCGCAAGATGCCGAAAATGACCTGTCGGTCGATCGTCTCGCGGCCTCGGGCGCAGCCGGTCCCGGCCATCGCGCCGATCAGGACCTGGTTCATCGACGTGAAGTAGCCGAAGAACACCGCGGTCAGTCCATCATACCCGAGTCTAAGAGCGCGCATTGTTTCGAGTTCCAAAAAACACCATTTTGTTTCGAGCCCATTGTGCGTCCTCCAGCATCCTGATCAGTGCGCAATCGGCGCCGCCCCACCGAGCTTCACCTTGCGCAAGGAGAGAGCGAGCGGCACGGCGGCGGCGGAGATCAGCATCAGCACCCAGAACACGTCGATGTAGGCGAGATAGGCCGCTTGCGTCTGCACTTGCTGACCGATCCAGGCGAAGGCCTGTTGCCGCGCCTGCGCCAGTGAGGCGCCCTGAGCGGCGAAATAGTCCGCCGCCTGCTGAAATGCGTGCTGATATTGCGTGGTCGACGTATTGACGAGTTCGACCAGACGGCTCTGGTGAAACTGTTCGCGATGCGCGAGCACGTTGTTGGCCAGCGATATGCCGATCGAGCCGCCGGTGTTACGCGCAACGTTGATCAGCGCCGAGGCCATGTCGGTCTTGTTGCGTGGGATTCCGGCAAACGAAGCCGTCATGATCGGAATGAAGACGAACGGCAGGCCGACGCTGAGCAGCATGCGCGAAGCCGCAAAGAACCGGAAGTCGACCGCGCCATTGATCCTGGTCATGTCGAGCATCGCCAGCGCGCAGATTGCGGCGCCGATGGCAATGAGGATGCGCGGCTGCACTTTTCCGGAAAGCCGTCCCGCGACCGGCATCAAGAGCGCGAGCACAAGCCCGCCCGGTGACAGCACGAGGCCGGCCCACGTCGCCGTGTAGCCGTATTCCGCCTGCACCAGCTGCGGCAGGTATTGGGTGGTCGAAAGCAGGATGGCGCCGGTCGCCAGCATCACCAGGAAAGACGAGCCGAACTGGCGCGTCGCCAATATGCGGATATCGATGATCGGATTGCGGCGGCTCAGCTCCCACGGAATCATGAGCACGAAGGCGAGCGCGCACACGGTCACCGTCGCGACGATGAAATTTGAGCCGAACCAGTCGTCTTCGAGGCCGCGGTCGAGCGCGATTTCGAGCGCGCCGAGAAAGGTGGCGGCGAGCGCAAAACCGACGAGATCGAATTGGTGGCCTTGCCGCACGAAGCGCTTGCGCTCCGCCGCCGCGGCTTCGGACTCGCGCAGCGTGCCGGCGAACAGCGCCAGCGCCAGAAGCCCGATCGGGCCGTTGATCTCAAAGCACCACTGCCAGGACCAGTTGTCGGAGATCCAGCCGCCGAGCGTCGGGCCGACCACCGGCGCGACAACCACTGCAATTCCGAACAACGCAAAAGCCTGGCCGCGCTTTTCCGGCGGGAACGAGTCGGCGAGGATCGACTGCGCGACCGGCACCATGCCGCCGCCGCCGAGACCTTGCACGATGCGAAACAGCAGCAGCGCCTGCAGATTCGGCGCGAAACCGCACAGCACCGAGCTTGCGGTGAATGCCGCCAAGCAAACCAGAAAGAACGACTTGCGGCCGAACCGCTGCGCGAGGTAGCTCGACGCCGTCAAGCTGACCGCGTTGGCGACCAGATAGGTGGTGATCACCCAGGACGCTTCGTCCTCGCTCACCCCCATGCCGCCGGCGATGTAAGGCAACGCCACGTTGGCGATGGTGGTGTCGAGATTCTCCATGAAGGAAGCAAACGCGACCAGCACGGCGATCAGCCAAGGGTTGACGGCTGCGCTCGTTGCCGCGGCGGACGGCAAAGTTCTGGCGGCGGCGGCGCTCACAGCCAGCTCCTCAGCCGCTCATAGAGGGATGGGCGCGGATCGATGCGCACGCTGGTCTCGACCGACATGCCCGGGCCGAGCGCGATATCGGTCGGCGGGTCATCCATGATGATCTTGACCGGCACGCGCTGCACGATTTTGACCCAGTTGCCGGTCGCGTTTTCCGGCGGCAGCAGCGAGAACGCCGGGCCCGACCCTGATTGCACGCTGGCGACGTGGCCGCGAATGGTGCGCTCCGGATAGGCGTCGATGGTCAGCGTCACCGGCTGCCCGGGCCGCATCGCATCGAGCTGCGTCTCCTTGAAGTTGGCCGTGACCCAGATTTCGTCCGGCACGAACATCGTCAGCGTCGTGCCGGCCGGCGCGTATTGGCCCACGGCGGCGGTGAGACTGACGACGCGTCCCGGCTGATCCGCCTTGACGACGGTACGATCGAGATTGAGCTGCGCGTTGTCGACGTTTGTCTGATCGAGGGCCACAGTGGCCTGGTCTTGCTGCGCCACGTAGAGCTGATCTTCAGCCTGCTGCCCGGCGATCGAATTCTCGCGCAACAGAGTCTGGTAGCGTGCGAGATCCTTCTGCGCTTGCCGCAGTACGGCT
>JASHSE010000582.1 GCA_030036975.1 Xanthobacteraceae bacterium
AGCAACAGCTTGAGATTTGGCGCCAACAGGCAGTCGATTATTTTGTGCGGGAAGGATATCGGGCGGTCACCGAACGATTGACGATCGCCTTGGATCACATGGCGCCGCTGATATATTATGTCGGTCTCCATTGCTTCTCCAATTTTTACAACGTGGGAAAGTCGGGTTTCGATCTGGAAACGTCTATCGATGTCGTATTTCGGCATGTCGCGGAACAGAAAGAGCGCAGCGAATCGCGACAGCTTGCTTTTGTGTACTGCCTTGCACTCCTGCTGGCTTCCGGCACCTATACTCGGCTTGAGGAATTAAATTCAGCGCAGATAAATCCGACCGTGATAGGGGCGTTCTTCGCAGCGAAACTCCGATTTTACCAAGCGCGGTTTCCCGTGCTGTCGGCCGACGTTGCCGGTTTCGACTCCTTATCCCTGCCGAGGAAAGCGGAAGTCTTGGCGGCTATTCGAACGCAAATGATGGAGAAGTACAAATTTGTTCGGGTCGTGAACGGGGTGAATCTGAGGAAGAAGGAGGACATTTTACCGCTTAACGTTTGGGAAGACGACGCGAGCAGCCTGGAAAAGCGGCTTGACGGCATCCCTGTCACCGCATCGGCTTCAGCCAAGATCGCAGGGGGCCATCAGGGTAAATTATTCGGCCGCGGACTGATTGCCGCCGAGACGTCGAAGTTTCTGTCCGACCTGGAGCACCTGATTGACGTCGTCGTTAGCGACGTTGTGTCCTTGACAAGATCCGACTTCGGCATGACGCGCGGGCTTCGCGATCTTGCATCCTTCATCGATGCCCTTCAGTTGGACGATCATGAAGCCGTCTGGGGCTGGAGTCAGGAGGAATATTTTTGCCATGTTGTCCCCGGACAGCAAATGGTCGAGACGATCGAGATGCCGCGTTTGCGCGGCGTATTGAATGCCATTTCATCGCGAATGAGGTTTAACTCATGGCATTACATTCCAAGCCATTTTTCCACCAAGCCGCCGAACAGCAAGCGAGATTGGTTTCATGCCCCGGGAATGGCGGACCTGGCCGAGTGGTCTGACATGCATCACACCGGGCACGTTCATGCGTCGGTTCGCTACAGCATTCGATCTCCGGCGCCGCTCAGGATACGTGACAAAGAACGAGCGGGCCTGATCGATCTGCGCGTCATGCGTCAGCGCGGGGAACCCTACACGAAGGCCGATCTTGCGGTGACCGTTGAGTATACAAGGTTGCTTCAGCGTTTGTATCAGACTGTTGTGGACGAGTATGAAAGGAATGGCACTCGATTCAGATTCCGATTTGGCGGGAAGGACTGGATCAACGCAGCCTACGCGTAAATTTTCCTCACTTGGTTGATCAAGCTAGTCCGTACTCGACGACTTCCGCACAGCCGCATTTCCGAGCACCGGACATGGCCGCTTGGCTTCGGTTGCACGCGCTTTAGCAGCGACAAGCGCACTCGCAGAGCAGAAGTCTCAGCCGCAACCGTCCGGCTGCGGCCCGCGGCTTTGTCGCGGCAGCAGCGTTGTTCCGGCGGCCGGCCGGCTTATGCAACGCCGTCGGGCTGGGCGAAAATAGGATGTGCAGGAAAAGCGTCCGGTCGGCAATTTCCCGGGAGCCTTCTCGCATCTCGCCGTGACCGCCAGGGCGTACAACTTAACGCCGATCAGTTGCTGCACCCGCTCGCCTGGAACGAGCATGCCCTGGCCCGAAGAACGCACCGCAGCGGCGGATTGACGCATTGGCCCGCCGCCGTCGTTAACGCTTGGCGGCACCGTCGAGATTCGCGGGCCGCCGCTTGTTTTGCACTGCACCGCCGCGCCGGAGCGCCGGCCCGGAATGGCCTTCATTCCGGCAATATGCGATGCTTTCTGTTGATTGAAACAAAAAGCTGCGCCACAAAGCAGCGCAAGAAGGGCCAAAGCGGTTGCCGGAGCAGCGGATGCGCCGCGGTGGCCGCCGATCCGGCGGCCAGGAACGGCCAGCCGGACCACTGGCTCGGCTAATACGAGGGGCGAACAGGGAGGAAGATCATGAAACGACTCTATTTGCTTGCGGCCGCCGCGGCCGCCACGGCGTTCGCCGCAACGTCCGCTCTTGCCGAAGATACGATCACGGTTGGCTTCACTGCGTCGCTGACCGGGCCGCTGAACGTCGATTCCGCCGGTCAGCAGCGCGGCTACGAATTCTGGCGCGACGAGGTCAACGCCGCCGGCGGCATCAAGGTCGGCGGCAAAAGCTATAAAGTAAAGTTCGTCACCTATGACGATCAGTCGGTCGGCGGCCGGGTGCAGCAGCTCTACACGCGGCTGATCAATCAGGACAAGGCCAACTTCCTGTTCAGTCCGTATTCGTCCGGCCTGACCGCGCCGGCCACGGTGATTACCGAGCAGTACGGGAAAATCATGATCGACTCGGGCGGTGCCGAGGAAAAGCCGTTCGAGACCGGCAACAAATATCTGTTCATGGTGATCACCTCGGCGAGCCATTATCTGTCCGGCGCCATCGACGCCCTGAAGAAATACGATCCGCACGCCAAGCTGGCGCTGGTCTACTCGGACGATCCGTTCTCAAAAGCGGTGCTTGCAGCCGCCGCCCAGCAGGCCAAAGCCGCCGGACTCGAAGTGGTGATGGACGAATCCTATTCGCCTTCGACCACCGATTTCGGCCCCATCGTCAACAAGATCGTGTCGTCGAATGCCGACGCATTCCTGGGCGGCGGCCACTATTCCGACGGCGCCACGCTGGCCCGGCAGATGCACGATCAGAAAGCGAACATGAAATGGATATCGATCCTGGTGGCGCCGGCCGATGACAAGTTCGCCGAGCTCGGCCCGGCCGCCTTGGGCGTGACTGTGCCGTCGCAATGGGAGCTGCAGGTCAACTTCAAGCCGCAATTCGGGCCGACCACGGCGCAATTCGCCAAGGCGTTCATGGATAAAATGCACGCCAAGGCGGACTATCACGCGGCTTCCGGCTACACCGTCGGCGTCGTCTTGCAGCACGCCATCGAACAAGCCGGCTCGATCGAGACCGACAAAGTCGCCGCCGCGCTCAACGCAACCGACATCACGACGTTCTTCGGCCGCGTCAAATTCGCCACCGATCCCGGCCATCACGGCCTGCAGGCCGCGCACCAGATGGTGCTGGCGCAGTGGCAGATGGTGAACGGCAAGCTCGGCCGGCAGGTGGTTTGGCCCGAGGAAGCCAAATCCGCTCCGATCATGTTTCCGATCAAGCAACAATAAACCGCAGGCCGGTGGACATGCCGTCGGCCACCACGCCGGCTGCCAATATTTGTTTTTCCTCTCCCCGGAGGGGAGAGGTCGAGCGAGCGAAGCGAGCAAGCGGCGAGGGGGTTCGGATGCGGCAGATTTTTCTGAAACTTCCGAACCCCCTTACCCCAACCCTCTCCCCTGCGGGGAGAGCAAGCGCACTGCGCCCGCGCCGCGTACCTCGATCTAAATTCATTTTGCCTTAGCCCGCATGCTTGGCGTACTCGCTTCGATCATTGACGGCGTGCTGGTGGGACTGGTCTACGGCCTTGCCGCCATGGGTTTGACGCTGATCTGGGGCGTCATGGACGTCATCAACCTGACCCATGGCACTATGATCGTCGCCGGCATGTTCGGGCTTTATGGCTTGGCGAGCGCAGTCGGCGCGCCGCCCTATCTGGCTTTGCCGCCGGTCCTGATCGGCGGCTTTTTGGCCGGCGTGCTGCTCTATTGGGTGGCCGTGCATCGCATGGTCGGGCGGCCGCCGCTGATGAGTCTGTTGTCGACGTTCTCCATCAACCTGATGCTGATTGGGTTGGGTACCAGCATCTGGGGTACCGCCCTGTTCAACGTAGAAGTAGCGCTGCCCGGCTTCAGCCTCGGCCGCTATACCTTCCCCGGCGCGCATATTCTCGCCGCAGTGCTGGCGGCATTGATCGCCGCCTCTCTATATTTGTTCCTGCAACGATCGCGCCTGGGCAAGGCCGTGCGCGCCGTGGCCAACAACCGCGAAGCGGCGGAACTGGTGGGCATCCCGACGACCCGCGTGCTCGCCATCACGGTCGGCTGTGGCGTGGCCATCGCCGGGGTCGCCGGCATGCTGATCGGCACGCTGTTTCCCTTCACGATCCTTTCCGGCGACAGCTATCAGCTCAAGAGCTTCGTGGTGACTGCGCTCGGCGGCTTCGGCAATCCGGTGGGCGCACTGTTTGCCGGCATCGCGCTCGGCGTGCTCGAGGGGGCGGTCACTCCGTTCGTGCCGGTGAGCTGGACCCTGGTGATCGAATTCGCACTGTTCGTGCTGGTGCTGGTCGTCTTTCCGGGCGGCATATTTGCGGCGCGGCGCGGAGCACTGTGATGCCGCTCGTGCGCCTCATGCGCCGTCCGTTTTTTTGGATCCTTGCGCTCGCCATTGCGGTGTTCGCGTTGGCGCCGGTTTTCGGCAACAACGTCGCGCTGCGGGAGGCCCTGATCCTCGATGCGGTGTATATCACGCTCGCCAGCAACCTCAACCTGATGCTCGGCTATGCCGGCTACATCAATTTCGGCAGCATCGTGTTCTTCGGCCTGGGCGGCTATACCTGCGTCTGGCTGGTGAATTCGTACCACTGGCCGCTGGGCGCGAGTCTGCTTGTCGCCGGTGTTTGCGTCAGTGTGCTCGCTCTGATCTTCGGCCTCGGTATCCTGCGGCTGCGCGGCGCCTTCTTCGCGCTCGCCACCGTCGGCATCGTCGAGGCCGTCCAGGCCTTTGCCGAGAATTTCACGCCGTGGGGCGGATCATCGGGCATTTACCTGTCGGGCGACATATTTACGCCGCTCGGCGGGCCCGCACGCGCGCTCTGGGTCATTTATTTCATGATGGTCGCCGTGATGGGGCTCTCGCTCTACTTGAGCTACGCCATCAAGAGTTCGAAATTCGGCCTCGGCCTGCTCGCCATCGGCCAGAACGAAGACGCCGCGGCCATTCTCGGCGTGCCGACGCCGCTCTATAAGGCGTTGGTCTATAGCGCTTCCGCGTTCCTGCCCGCCATTGCCGGCGGGCTATATTTCTTCAAGAGCGCCTTCATCCAGCCTTCCGATGCGTTTGACCTGACCCTCTCCACTGAGGCGCTGGTGGTCGCCATGCTGGGCGGGCAAGGCACGGTCGCCGGCGTCGCGATCGGCGCCTTTCTTTACGAGGAGCTGCGAGGCTATCTCTTGACCTCCTCGATGTTTGCGAATTTCCAGCTGTTCGTATCGGGCGCGCTGCTGCTGCTCATCGTGTTGTTCTTTCCCGGCGGGCTGATGGGCTTCATCTATCGTCACTTCCCGCGCACCCAGAAGGTGCTGGAATGAGCGTGCTGCTCGATCTGCGCGAAGTGAGCAAGCGCTTTGGCGGGCTGCAGGCGGTGAGGAACCTGAGCTTTGACGTGCGCCAGGGCGAGATTTTGGGCCTGATCGGACCGAACGGCGCCGGCAAGTCGACGCTGTTCAACCTGATCAACGGCGTGTTCGCGCCCGATCACGGGCGCATCATTTTCGACGGCATCGACATCACCGGCGAACGGCCCTATCGCGTCGCGCGCTATGGCCTCGCCCGCACCCATCAGATCGTGCAGCCGCTCACCAACCTGACGGTTCTGGACAACTGCACCGTCGGAGCCTGTTTCGGCCGCAAAAACCTGCCGCTGGCCCGCGCCCACGAGGCCGCGCGCGAGGCCATTGCCATCGCCGGTCTGGAGAACCGCGCCGCCATGCTGGCGCTGAACCTGACCATCGCGGAGAAGAAGCGCCTCGAACTGGCGCGCGCGCTCGCCGCCCAGCCCAAGCTCTTGCTGCTCGACGAGGTGCTGTCCGGCCTCAACCCGACCGAGGTCGAGCACATGATCGGCGTCGTGCGTCGCATCCGCGAGCGCGGCGTCACCATCCTGATCATCGAGCATTTGATGCAGGCGATCATGGGCCTGTCGGACCGCATCGTCGTGCTCAATTTCGGCCAGAAACTCGCCGAGGGCTTGCCGGCCGAAGTCGCACGGCATCCGCAGGTGATCGAAGCCTATCTGGGCGATCCCAAACTCGCCGCCGAACTGCAGGGGGCCGGCTGATGGGCACGAGCGTGCAGTCAACCGCTCGTCCCCGCGAAAGCGGGGACCGAGCCCTCGCCGGCAAGCGCCGCGTTGTTGCGCTGGATTCCCGCTTTCGCGGGAATGAGCGGAAGTGCGGCTCTTCACACGGAGCGTGCCATGGCTGAGACGCTGCTTTCCGTCGAAGGCCTTGAGACCGGCTACGGCGAAGTGCAGGTGCTGTGGGGCGTGTCGCTCAAGGCCGGCCGCGGCGAACTCACCGCCATCGTCGGCGCCAACGGCGCCGGCAAGACCACGACCATGCGCGCCATCGCCGGCACCATAACGCCGTGGCGCGGCCACATCACGTTCGGCGATGAGGACGTGACGCGGCTGTCCACCCACGACAAGGCGGCGCGCGGCTTTGCGCTGGTGCCCGAGGGCCGGCAATTATTTTCCAAGATGACGGTGGCCGAAAACCTCGAGCTCGGCGCTTTCTCCAAACGCGCGGCGCGCCAATACGCGCAGCGCCGCGACGAGGTTTTTGCGCTGTTTCCCCGGCTCGCCGAGCGGCAGCGCCAGGTCGCCGGCACGCTGTCGGGCGGCGAGCAGCAGATGGTGGCGATCGCGCGCGGCCTGATGTCCGGTCCGTCCATCCTGATCATCGACGAATTATCGCTCGGCCTCGCCCCGGTCGTGGTCTATCAGCTGTTTCAGACGCTGAAGAAACTGAAAGAGGGCGGCCTCAGTATTCTGCTGGTCGAGCAGAATGTGCACCTCGCGCTCGCCGTAAGCGACTACGCCTACGTCATCGCCGAAGGCCGCCTGTTCACCGAAGGCGCCCCGCAAAAACTCGCCACCATGCCGGAGATACGGAAGGCGTATCTCGGGCTTTAATCTGTAGGATGGGTTGAGCCCTGGCGAAACCCATCATCAAACCGTCACGCTGCATGATGGGTTTCGCTCCGCTCAACCCCGCCCAGCGCCGGTCACGATCGCCACCTGGTCCTTGAGCTTCATCGTCTCGAATCCTTTCCCGATACGCCGCGTCGCCGAAACCGGCTGCGGCGCGGCACGATAGGCGCTTGGCCCGGGCCCTTCAATTCCGGGCTAAAGCTTTGCATATATTGCGGAATGCCGATTGATTCGGCGACCGCGTCGCCAAGCGCCGCGGTGCCGTCTAAACTGTCGGGGAGGGGACGGCGGCGCTGCGTCCTGGCGATCGGTTGGCCGGGCGCGCGGGGCCAATGAGCCGGCCATAGCAACGGCGGGAGCGCAATGTTCAAATCCTTGATGATGCGGCGAAAATTCGCGCCGCTGTTCTTCTGCCAATTCTTCGCGGCGTTCGGCGATAATTTCCTCAAGACCGCGCTCAGCTTTGTCGTGCTGGCGCAAATCGCCGGCCCTAATTCCGGGGCGCTGATCACGCTTGCCGGCGCGGTGTTCATCGCGCCGTACTTCTTTCTGTCGGGGCTCGGCGGCGAACTCGCCGACCGTTACGACAAGGCCTGGGTGGCGCAGCGTATCAAGCTCGTCGAGATCGGTGCCGCGGCGCTCGCCGTGGTCGGCTTCGCCTTTCACTCGGTGATCCTGCTGTTCGTCGCGCTGTTTCTGTTCGGCACGCTCGGCTCGCTGTTCGGCCCGATCAAATACGGCATCCTGCCCGACCATCTCGCCCGCGCCGATCTGCCCGCCGGCAACGCGCTGATCGAGGCCGGGACGTTCCTCGCCATCCTGCTCGGCACCATCATGGCGGGCGTTGCCGCCAATGGCAGCAGCAATCCGATTCATTTCGCCTGGCTGATGCTGGTGACGGCGCTGGCGAGCTGGCTGTTCAGCCTGCTCATTCCCGGCACCGCCGAGGGTGCGCCCAACCTCACCATCAACCGCAACATCCTGGCCTCGACCGTCAACCTCATCGGGGAGCTGCGCGACGACCCGCGGCTGTGGTGGGGCGCCATCGTGGTGAGCTGGTTCTGGTTGGTCGGCGCGCTGGTGCTGTCGCTCTTGCTGCCGCTCGTTCACGCCAACATCAACGGCAACGAGCTGGTGATCACGCTGTTCCTGACCATTTTCTCGGTCGCAGTCGCGCTCGGCTCCGGCCTCGCCGCCTGGCTTTCGGCCGGCCGCATCGTCATTCTACCGACGCTGTTTGGCGCGGTGCTGCTCGGCGCCTTTGCGCTCGATCTCGGCTGGGTCGCGTCTTCGCTCGCGCCGGCGCCGCATCCGCTCGGCATCGGCGCGTTTTTCCACACACCGCACAGCATCCGCATCGCCATCGATCTCGCCGGCCTCGCCATCGGCGGCGGCCTGTTCGTGGTGCCGACCTTCGCGGCGGTGCAGGCCTGGGCCGGCGCCGACCGCCGCGCCCGCGTGGTCGCCGGCGTCAACGTGCTCAATGCCGCCTTCATGGTGGTCGGCGCGGTGCTCCAAGGCGTGCTGCAGAGCCTCGGCCTGAGCGCGCCGGCGCTGTTCATGCTGATCGGCGTCGCCAATCTGTTGGTCGCGGTCGCCGTCGGCCGCACCATGCCGGCGAGCTGGATGACCGATTTTCTCTCGATCGTGTTTCGCGCCTTCTTTCATCTCGAGGTCAAAGGCTACGACAACATCGCCAGGGCCGGCCACAACGCCATCATTGCGCTCAATCACGTCAGCTTCCTCGATCCGCCGCTGGCCACGTCGCTTTTGCCGAAGCGGCCGGTGTTCGCCATTGACGTGGCGATGTCGCGCAACTGGTGGATTCAGCCGTTTCTGAAATTCGTCCGCACCATGGCGCTCGATCCGCTCAAGCCGTTCTCGCTGCGCGCCATCATCAACGCGGTCCGCGACGGCGACATGCTGGTAATCTTTCCGGAAGGTCGCATCACCGTCACCGGTAGCCTGATGAAGATCTACGACGGCGCCGCGATGATCGCCGACAAGTCGGACGCCATGCTGGTGCCGGTGCATATCGCCGGGCCGGAGGCGACGATTTTCAGCCGTCTGACCAATACGCAAGTGCGGCGCCGGCTGTTTCCGCAGATCACCGTCAACATTCTCAAGCCGGTGAAGCTCAAGCTCGATCCGGAACTCAAAGGCCGCCGGCGCCGGCAGGCGGCCGGCGCCGCGCTCTACGACATCATGTCCGACCTGATGTTCCGCAGCGCGCCGACCGACCGCACCGTGGTCGAGGCGCTGATCGACGCGGCGAAGATCCACGGCAAAAAGTGGACCGCGATCGAGGATCCGGTCAGCGGCCGGCTGTCCTACAAACGCCTCCTCCAGGCAGTGGCGATCCTCGGCGCCAAGCTGACGCCGCTGGCGCTGGAGGGCCGCGCGCTCGGCATCATGCTGCCGACCTCGAACGGCGGCGTGGTCACGATGCTCGCCGTCATGTCGGCCGGCCGCGTGCCGGCGATGATCAATTTCACTTCGGGCGCCGCCAACATTCTGGCCGCCTGCCGCGCCGCCGAAATCGACACCATCCTCACCTCGCGCATCTTCGTTGAAAAGGGCAGACTCGACACCGTCGTCGCCCAGCTCGAGCAGAAGGTACGGCTCGTCTATCTGGAAGACATCCGCAAGAGCGTAACCACCTCGGACAAGCTGCGCAGCCTGAGGACGTGGAAAAAGCCGCTGGTCGCGCGCAAGCCCGACGATTGGGGCGTTATTCTGTTCACCTCGGGTACCGAGGGTTCGCCCAAGGGCGTCGTGCTGTCGCACCGCAACGTGCTGACCAACGCGGCGCAAGCCGCCGCGCGCATCGACTTCGGCCGCGAGGACAAGCTGTTCAATGCGCTGCCGATCTTCCACTCGTTCGGCTTCACCGGCGGCGTGGTGCTGCCGCTGGTCTATGGCGTGCCGACGTATCTCTATCCCTCGCCGCTGCATTACCGCACCGTGCCCGAACTGATTTACGGCATCTGCGCCACCGTGATGTTCGCCACCGATACGTTTCTCAACGGCTACGCGCGCATGGCCAATCCGTATGACTTCAGATCGCTGCGCTACATCGTCTCGGGCGGCGAGACGGTGCGTGAATCGACGCGCCGGATTTATCTGGAAAAATTCGGCATGCGCATTCTCGAAGGTTATGGCGTCACCGAGACGTCGCCGGTGCTGACCTTGAACACGCCCATGTTCAACAAGTTCGGCAGCGTCGGCCGGCTCCTTCCCGGCATGACCGCAAAGCTCGAACACGTCGACGGCGTCGACGACGGCGGCCGGCTCTATGTCTGCGGCCCCAACGTGATGCTCGGCTATTTGCGTGCCGATCGGCCCGGCGTGCTCGAACCGCCGCCTGACGGCTGGCATGATACCGGCGACATCGTCGCCATCGACGCGCAGGGTTTTATCACCATCAGGGGCCGCGCCAAGCGCTTCGCCAAGGTCGGCGGCGAGATGGTGTCGCTCGCAGCCGTCGAACTTCTGGCGGCCGAGCTGTGGCCCGACAACGTGTCCGCGGTGGCGGCGCTGCCCGATGCGCGCAAGGGCGAGCGCCTCATCCTGGTCACCGACAAGCACGGCGCCACACGCGGCGAGTTCCAGGCCTATGCGCGCAGCAAACATGTCTCCGAGCTGATGCTGCCCTCCGAAGTCATCGTGCTCGACAAGCTGCCGCTGCTCGGCTCCGGCAAGGTCGACTACATGGCGCTGCAGAAATTCGTGCGCGAGCAGGCGACGGCGAAAGCCGCCGCCGCGGAGTGATGCGCGCGACCCGCGAAACCGCAAAGTGGGCGAAGGTCGTGAAGGCTGCCGGTCTCAAGCCGGCGTAATTTGAATTTGAACGTTGCTCTCCCAACGACATACGGACCAGCAACGGACCTATTCAGTTCGATCGCACCGCCACCATGCGATAGATCATTGCGCGGCACTTCCTTTTTACAACCATCCGGCTATTCTGCACTTGTTGCAGCCAGGTGAGGGTTTGGCCATGCCGGCACAAAAAATCATGCTGATCCGCCACGCTGAAAAGCCGGACGGCGACGATGCGGGCGTCAGCCCCGAAGGCCAGCAGAACGACGAGGAGTTGATCGTCCGCGGCTGGCAGCGCAGCGGCGGGCTGGTGCGCCTGTTCGCGCCGCTCAATGGCACGTTCGTCGACTCACATCTGGCGCAGCCGAAGACCATCTTCGCCTCGGGCGTCGGCAAGCACAGCGAGAGCCTGCGGCCCCAGCACACGGTACTCGAACTGGCGATGGTGCTGCGGCTGACCCTGCAGACGAAGTATCTGAAAGGCGAC
>JASHSE010000058.1 GCA_030036975.1 Xanthobacteraceae bacterium
TGGTCTTACTGCGTCAGAAAGCGCGGCGCGCATTATAGTGCCCTCTCCCCTTGCGGGAGAGGGCGACGCAAGACATGCAACAAACTCGGCTGGGTGAGGGGTTGCGGCCGAGGACCCTCACCCACTTTTGTTGTTGAACCGCCGAATAGCCCTCTCCCGCAAGGGGAGAGGGCAGGTCCATCAGCGCCGTGTTTCCGGCAGCATCTTGATGGGCAATCCAAACTTTTGACGCAGTAAGAAAAGCGCGGCGCGCGTTATAGTGCCCTCTCCCCTTGCGGGAGAGGGCGACGCAAGACGTGCAACAAACTCGGCTGGGTGAGGGGTTGCGGCCGAGACCCCTCACCCACTTTTGTTGTTGAACCGCCGAGTCGCCCTCTCCCGCAAGGGGAGAGGGCAGGTCCATCAGCGCCGTGTTTCCGGCAGCATCGCGATGGGCAATCCGAACTTTTAACGCAGTAAGATTAGAGCATGTCCCGACGATGCTGAATCGTCATTGCGAGCGACCCGCCTGCGCTCGCTGCGCGAACTACGGGCGGGGCGCCTCGCAATGACGGCGCTGACGCCATAAACGTCGATGGCCGCAACGTGTCGGCCATGACGAATCGTTGCGCGGCGGGCAGATGCGGATCACACCGACGTGGTGATCCATTGCTCCAGCTTCTGCTTGGGCGCAGCGCCGATCTGGCGCGAGGCGAGCTGGCCGCCTTTGAACAGCATCAGGGTCGGGATCGACATGATGCCGTACTTCGACGCGGTGCCCGGGTTTTCGTCGACGTTGAGCTTGACGATCTTGACCTTGCCGTCGAGCGACTTGGAAATCTCCTCGAGCGCCGGCGCGATCATCCGGCAGGGCGCGCACCATTCCGCCCAGAAGTCGACCACGACCGGCTCGTTCGCCTTGAGCACGTCCTTGTCGAACGTCGCATCCGTTACCTTGTCGACCATGGGGGCCTCGCTTTTTGGGAGAATCGTCGCGTGAACGCTGAACCTAGGAACCGCGCCGGGGGGCGTCAAGGACCGCCCGGATCAAGGCTGCTAATCAGGACGCTGTCGATATCAATCGACTTTTGCCCCGGAGAATTTCACGGCCTTGGCCCATTTTTGCGTATCGGCGGCAACGAAGGCGTCAAGTTCGCTCGGGCTCATGATCATCGGCTCGGCGCCGAGCGCGCGAATGCGGTCCGCGATGGCGGGCTCGGCGACGCTCGCGTTCACGGCTTTGTTCAGGACCGCGATTGTGCCGGCCGGCGTGGCCTTGGGCGCGCCGAGGCCCAACCACAGGCTCACCTCATAGCCCGGGACGACGGAAGCCAACGGCGGAATTCCCGGCAAGACCGGCGACGGGTTCAAGCTGGTGACAGCGAGCGCGCGCAGGCGGCCGTCGCGGATAAAGCCGATCGAATCAGTTACGGGGGCGAACATGAGCTGCGTGCGGCCCGCCATCAGGTCGGCCAGCGCCGCCGGATCACCGCGGTAAGGCACGTGCACCATCGACACGCCGGCCATCATCATGAACAGCTCGCCCGCCAGATGCTGGGCCGTGCCGTTTCCTGCGGATGCCATATTGACCTTGCCGGGATTGGCCTTGGCATAGCTGATGAATTCCGTGACGTTTTCGGGCGCGAACGCGGGATTGGCCACCATCACCAGCGGGCTTTGCATGATGCCGGCCACCATGGCGATGTCGCGGATGAAATCGAACGGCAGGTTCTTGTAGAGTGTCGCATCGATCGCATTCCTTGGCCCCGCCAGGATCAGCGTGCCGCCGTCGGGCCGCGCCTCCACCACGGCTTCGGTGGCGAGATTACCGCCGGCGCCTGGGCGGTTGTCGACGACGACGGATCGGCCCAACCTTTGCTGCAGCGACGGCGCGATCAGTCGCACGGCAATATCGCCCGAGCCCCCGGGAGGGAAACCCACCACGATGTGAACGGGCCGCGGAGCAAGCGAGTCTGCTGCTGCAGCCCGCGGAACGAGTGGCCATGCCGCGGCGCCGATCGACAGCAACAAAACCTCGCGGCGAACGAGATTCATACGGAATCCGAGTAATGAGACTGGTTCGTCATTCCGGGGCCGAGCGAAGCGAGGAGCCCGGAATCCATAACCCCAGCGCAGGGCTTATGGATTCCGGGCTCGCCGCTTCGCGGCGTCCCGGAATGACGAGGAATCATTATCATGACGCTACGCGCGAGAAGACCAGTCGCGCGACACCTTTTGGCCGCGTGCTCCCGCTAGGAGGCGGAGCAGCGCGGCTGCCGTGATTGCGGAGCGCGTGACGCTGCATGTGCCGGATCAGCAACTTGAGTGACGGCGACGGGTCGCTGCTATAGACGAAGGCGATCGATGTCTGGGGCACCGGATCCGCCGCGATGTTGCGGAAGACGATGTCGGCGCCGCTCATCGTTTTCATAAGCTCCGGCACGACCGCGATGCCGTAGCCGAAGGCGACGTATCCCAGCACCGCGATGAAATCTCCGTCGCGCTTGACCACGCGCGGTATGAATTTGCCGATGCGGGCGATGGCTTCGGTAAGGCCGGAGAACCCGATATCAAGCTCGGGTGTGGTTTTGACGAACGTCTCGCGCTCGAGCATCGCGGGGCTGATGTCCTCGTGCCGCGCGAGGGGATGCTCGCGCGGCAGCGCCAGCACCAGGGGCTGGCGATAGATTTCGAAGCCGCGGACGCCGGACGGATATTTGTGCGGCGGGTGCGCGAAACCGGCATCCAGCTCCTTGCGCGCGATACCGGAGATTTGCGCCATCGGCACCTGATTGCGGATCGTGATGTCGATGGCCGGATGGACTTGTCGGAACGCATCGATCCAGCCTTGCAGCAAGCCCGCCTTAAACAGCGGGGCCACAAAGCCAAGTTCAAGGCGGCCCAGTTCGCCGCGTCCGGCCTGCCGGGCGACTGCCGCCGCCTCTTCGGCTTCGCGCAGCGCGGCGCGCGCGCGGACCAGAAAGCGCTGGCCTGCGTCGGTGACGGCGGTTCTTCTGTTGCTTTTGCGCTCGAAGAGCTTCGCGCCCAAGTCGCGTTCGAGTTTCTTGATCTGATGGGTGAGCGTCGGCGGCGTGATGCCAAGCCGCTCGGCCGCGCGCGCGAAGAACTGCTCCTCGGCGAGCGCGACGAA
>JASHSE010000583.1 GCA_030036975.1 Xanthobacteraceae bacterium
TCAGGACGCCGGCAGCGGCTAAGCCCAACAGGCCGAGAACGAAGCCGAACACGAAGGCGCCGATGGCGCGCCAGCGCCGGCGCCGCCGCTCGCGCTCGGCGACGCTGCGCGCGACGCGCTGGATGAATTCGGGATCTTCGTCGAGCGCCCGCTGCCGCTCGACGATGCGGCGCGCCACGTAGGTGGTGACGGCCTGCACGATGTCGTCGATCCCGGTCGATTCAGCAAGTACGCGGCGGCCGATCCGGGTGTCGTGCAGGAAGCGATAGACCCGCTTGTCGCGCCCCATGGCGACGTGGGCGACCGCGTCGATCCACAACCTCGGGGCCTCGCCGCGCGTCACGCCGCGGTCGAATAGATCGACGTCCGGCGGAATGTCGGCGAACAACGGATCGAGCGCCTCGTTCAACAGCTCGAGCCGCGCCCATTCGGCGTCGCGCAGGTCGACCACGACGCCGGTGCGCTCGGCTGCCTCGATGCGCGCCTGATGCACCGCCTCGCGCAGCGGCGACAGGTTGTCGCCCTCAGCCGGCGCGCCGGATTTGCCCTTTCTGCTCCACATTCAGCGTCTTCCCCGTGCGGCGAAACATACACTAATCTCTGCGGCCGCAAAAAGCGCCGGTGGATGGCGAAACCACGGCCCCGCGGCGGCGCCGAGGTGCCGATTTTGACGGCCGGCGGGCAGCATGGGTCCAGATTTTGGGCGAGATAAAAGCCTGCCTGCAAGCCTCGTACGCTTCATCGGCTGTCAGCGCGAACCGCACCGCGGGCGGCGCAACCGGGCGATTCGCTCGATGACGCTAATTAATGATCTTCCAGTTGCCGTAATAGACGAACTTGATGCTCCGGGTCACATAACAGGTCATCGCAACCACGCTACGCATGAGGACCGGAAACGGCGTCGGGCGAATGATATCCACAAACAGGCAGTAGCGCGGCTGTTCGGTCTCATTGGCTGACAGGTGCAGTAATGTATCGTCGAAAATGAACAGCTTGTTGTCGCGCCAAGAGCTGGTGGTGCCGCCGACGACGATGTAGGCGGAATCATCTTTCATGTCATTGAGATTGTAGAGAAGGCGCAGCGACGCTCGCAGATAGCCAAAGTGCTTCGAGGTTGTTACCCGCCGATTGAAGACCGAAACGCCGATGGTCTGAATATATTGCCACGACTGGTAGAAGGCGGGCACCTGCAGCGACGCGTTGAGGTTCATGCCGTACCAGCGGAAGAAGAGCATCGTGCGCTGATTATCCTTTGCCCGGTCCTCGAGCTGACGAACAAGATCGGCATCTTTTGCAGCCCGAATCAGGCGTTCCACCTCGTCCTTGTGCCCCGGCGGCAAGTCCTCCAGCCGATAGACGCCTTTGTTGACGTACGGCAGCGACAGCAGATCGAGAAGGCAATTGAGCGGAGACAAAAGCCAGGTCCCGACGCCGTTGCCGACAAAGTAGCGGCGAAGAACTTCTGGCGTGACTGGGCGATTGCGGCTCACATCATAAGCGCCGCAGATTGCGTACAGGAGCGCGATCTTGGGAAAGAAGTAGGCAAAAGGCGCCAGCACACACAGCGGAAACAACACACGCCTGACGGCAACCTTCAAAATCCTTTCAAGGTATGCCCGGCCTGTCAAGGATTCGGTGACCGTGGTGCTCATGTTGAGGCCCTGCTCCGACTGCTTGCGCCGTGAACGCCGGTTCGCGATGTTGCGATGGCAGCTTTGCAATCAAGGTACAACCCTTCCAGATGAGGTCTATCGCTTGGGTGCGGTCCTTGCCTCTTGTTCGAATGAGTCCCCGATTTGCATCGTTGGCACATCGCATCATGCCGCGGCCGCGCAGCACTTCCGACATTTTCAAGGCAAAGCGCGCGTTGCGCGATCTCAAAGCGCCGAATTGACGGGTTCACGTGCTAAATGCAGCGGCCGCCGTCGACCTCGACGATGTTGCCGGTGATGAATTCGGCGTCGGCGGAGGCGAGAAACAAAGCCGCGTTGGCCATGTCCTGGACTTGCGCCAGCCGGCCCAGCGGAACCGTGGCGATGAATTTCTCGCGCGTGCCGGGCGCGGGTCCCAAAAAGCTCGGCAATAGCGGCGTCTCGGTGGCGACCGGCGCGATGGCGCAGACCCGGATGCGGTCGCCGGCCAACTCGGCGGCGAGCGCTTTGGTGAGCGTGTGCACCGCGCCCTTGGTGGCGTTGTATGCGGCGAGGCCGGGCCGTGGCCGCAACCCCGCGGTCGAGCCGATATTGATGATGACGCCGCCACCCTGCTTGCGGAATTGCGGCACCACGGCTTGGCAGCACAGGAATACGCCTTTGACGTTGACCGCAAAGGTGCGGTCGTACTCGTCTTCGCTGATGTCGAGCAGCGGCTTGTTGACGTGCGTGATGCCGGCATTGTTGACCAGCACGTCGAGGCCGCCGAATGCGGCGAGCGTGTCCGCCACCATGGCCGCGACCTCTTCCTTGCGCGCCACGTCGCAGTGCAACGCGATGGCGTTGTTGCCGATGACGCGTGCCGCCTGTTGCGCCGCCGGCCCATCGATATCGGCGAGCGCGACCCACGCGCCTTCGCGTGCATAGGTCTCGGCAATGGCGCGGCCGATGCCGGAGCCGGCTCCGGTCACGAGTGCGGTCTTGTCGTCAAGACGCATGTCTTACCTCCCTATGCAGGTTCAGGCAGCTCGCGCTCGGCGCACGCGACCATGCCGCAAAGTGCGCGCGGCAGCGCGCGGCGCGATTTTGCCGAGCTTGGAAGCCAACGCCCGCTTGGCGCAGTCCAGTTCGTAACCACTTTGCAGATTCATCCAAAATTCCGCTGTTGTGCCGAAATAGCGGGCCAAGCGCAGCGCCGTATCCGCAGTCAGCGCCGTCTCTTCGCGCACCAGCCGCTCGATGCGGGTACGCGGCACGGCGATTGCCTTGGCTATGGCATAAGGCGAAAGACCCAATGGCTGCAAAAATTCCTCGCGCAGCACTTCGCCGACGTGCAGCGGCGGCAGTCGACGAAAATTTGGATCGATCTCAGTGGTAGTCGACGATTTCGACATCATGAGCTCCGTCGTTCATCCAGCTAAAGCATATTCGCCACTGGTCATTGATGCGGATCGACCATTGGCCTGCTCGGTTGCCATGCAGCTTCTCCAGCCGATTGCCTGGCGGTTCCATTAGATCGCGCACGGCGACCGCCGCATCGACGGCGCGCAACTTGCGCCGTGCAGTTTTAACGAGGTCCGGCGGGAATCCCTTTGGACACAAACCGTCAAATAGAACCGGTCCGCGACGGTCCTTGTAGCTTCGGATCGGCATTCACCTCGCCCACGTATCATAGTATGATACATGAAGCGGCTTGGCTTGTCACGAGTGCCGCGGCACGATGCCGTATGGCCTGGCCCAGCCGAGGCCGTCCTCGGTGCGGGTGCGTGGGCGGTATTCGCAGCCGATCCAGCCGGCATAGCCGAGCCGGTCGAGGATCGAAAAAATCTCTGCGTAATTGACCTCGCCCTCGTCCGGCTCGCGGCGCGACGGCACGGCGGCGATCTGCACGTGGCCGACCAGCGGGAAAAACGCTTCGAGGCGCCGGATCAGATCGCCGCCGACGATTTGCGCATGATAGAAGTCGAGCTGAATACGCAGGTTCGGCGCGCCGACCTTTTTGACGATGGCGGCGGCGTGCTCGAGATGGCTGAGGAAATAGCCCGGCCGGTCGCGCGGATTGATCGGCTCGATCAACAGCGTGACGTTGGCCGGCGCGGCGGCCGCCGCGGCGCGTTCGAGATTTTTCACAAACACGGTTTCGGCCGCAGGCCGCTGCTCGACGGCAACGCAGCCGGTCATGCAATGGACCGCGGTGCCGCCGATCGCCGTGACGTAATCGAGCGCCTGGCGGAACGCCGCGTCCCACTCGCGTTCGCGCCCCGGCCGCGCGCCGAGGCCGAAATCGCCCTCGCGGCCCATGGGCGTGTTGACGCCGAGTTGGGTGAGCCGGTGCCGCTGCAGCTCCGCCTTCACGGCGGACGGCGCAAGTTCGTACGGAAATTGCAACTCGACCGCGGCAAAGCCCGCCGCCGCCGCGGCGCCGAAACGCTCAATCGGCGGCCGTTCGGTGAACAAATAGCCGAGATTGGCGGCGAAGCGTGGCATCAGGTTTTCCGTTGCGTGCTGGTGCGCGGGAATGCAGCGGTCCATGCCGAGGTTGGCGCCCCACGCCCGTCAGTGCACGTCAAGCATACGCGGCAGCTGCGCTCGGCGCGACTCGTTGCGGGATGAATCCCATCAACATGCCCAATATAGACGTGGGCAGTTTTGTGGTTGACGCCCGCGCGGCGGCTTGGTTCGCTTGGCTACCAAGAGCGCCGCAGCGAAACGGCGCAGGCAGCGGAGGACGCGAGGAGCGGCATGCGATGAACGCTCAGGAACTCCTGCAGGAGATCGCCGATTATTGCCGGCAGACCCGGCTCGCCGAATCGACTTTCGGCCGGCGCGCGGTCAACGACGGCAAGCTTGCAGCGCGGCTGCGCAACGGCGGCCGCATCACCACCGACACGCTCGATCGCATCCACAATTTCATGACGACCCATCCGCCCCACGGCCGCCCGACCATCATCGAACGGCCGCGCGAGCCGCAGGCGGTGCCGCCACTGCCGCCCTTCGCTGCCGCCGCTACGGCGAGCGCGGTCGCGGCAAAACCCGCCGACCCGCAGCGCAACTTCCGTTTTTTCGACAACCGGCAAAAATATCTGCTTTTCGTCAACACCTGCAGCGAGAAATGGGAAGTGGCGAACCGCGTCTCCGACGAACTCGCCCACATTCACCCGCGGCCGCCTGCCGTGCGCGTGTTCGACGCCGGCGTCGGCGACGGCAGCGTGCTGGTGCGCGTGATGCGCGCCATGCACGACCGCTTTCCGCACATGCCGTTCTACACGGTCGGTAAGGAGATCAGCCTCGAAGACGTGCGGCTGACGCTGCAGAAAATGGCCGACCGCTTCTTCGAACATCCGGCGACGGTCTTGGTGCTCACCAACCTAGCCTATGCGGACGCGCCGTGGCTGCACGTCAAATCGCTCAATGCCGCCTCGAGCCTGGTCTGGCACGAGCTGCCGCTCCTTGGCAATTCGTCGCACCGCTTCGAGGAGCAGATCATCGACCTCGAATCATTTTTGGCGGCCAATTGGAAGGCCGGCGTGAGCTCGCGCACCGGCAATCCGATCTACGAGCGCCCGGTGGTGCTGGTCATCTATCGCGACGACCACCGCTTTCTGCTCGATCCGATCATTCCGAAACCCGGCGGCACGCAGGCCAATTACGATCTCGTCATCGCCTCGCAGCCGTACCGCGCACGCGCCTCGCTAGAGTTCAAGGCCAACCGCGTGATCGGTCCGCTCGCCCGCGCGCTCGGCCCCGGCGGCCGGCTGATCGCCATCCACTCGCACGGTCACGATCCGGGCATGGAAATCATCCAGCGCGTCTGGCCGGACGACAACCCGTTCATCCACGACCGCCATCAGCTTCTCAAAGCGGTCAAGCACGAGCTCGGCGCCTCCGGCCGCGACCTCAATTTCAACGCCTATGCCGACAATCGCTCGCTGTTCAAATACGTGATGCACACGCTGCCGACGGAGATTTCCGAATCGATCGGCACCTCGACCCTGTTCGCGGCCTGGAACGCGGCGATCTACGTGGCGCAAGTCGAGGACGACCGGCTCGCCGACGTGGTCGCCGACGGCCGCTACCTCGACGCCACGCGCTCGGTCTTACGCGAGCGCGGCGGCCTGTGGTTCTTCGATGAGTCTTACGTGATCTCAAAGCGGCGCGCGTAGGTTCCATCCCCCTCCCCCGCCTCGCGGCGGCGGAGTAAGATCGCTCCATGCTGTTCGTCGTCCACGCGCTCGACAAGGAAAACATCCTGCCGACCCGCGCCAAGCATTATCGCGCGCACCGCATCCATCTCGACCGCGCCGAGGATCACGCCGTCGACGTGGTGACCGCCGGCACGCTCGTTGCCGACGACGGCGAGACGCCGGTCGGCAGCGTCTTCGTCATCGATGCCGCCGGCCGCGCCGCGGTCGACGCCTTTACGCGCAGCGACCCGTATCACCTCAACGGCGTCTGGGAGCGCGTGCAGATCCATCGCTACAACAAAAAGCGCGGCACCCCGCTCGCGAGCAAGCGGTAGCGCACGAGGCCAGCATGGGTGCGTTCGCGTACATGCTGCGATGCGCCGATGGCTCATATTATGTCGGCAGCGCCAGGGGTGACGATCTCGAGCCGCGCGTCGCTGAACATCAAGCCGGTGTGCGACGGGGCTACACATTCACGCGTCGGCCAGTCCGTTTGGTGTGGTCCGAGCGTTTTGATCGGATCACAGATGCAATTGCCGTCGAACGGAAAATCAAAGGCTGGAGTCGGGCAAAGAAAGAAGCCTTGATAAAAGGCGATTGGCCTGAGTTGAGATTTCTTGCCAAACGCCGCGCCGGCAACCCCAAACCCTCATCCTGAGGTGCCCGCGCGCTGCGCGGGCCTCGAAGGATGTAGGCCGCGGCGCCCGGGCCTGCACCCTTCGAGGCTCGGCGCTTCGCGCCGAGCACCTCAGGGTGAGGAATAAGGGGCGTTCGCTTCCTCTAGCTTACACGTCGCTCGGCTTCACCTTCTCCCGCAGCCCCATCCTCTCCAGGCGCCCGCACACCTCATCGACGAAGTACGGCAGCTCGTCGATGTAATTGACGAGCGAAATGGCGATGCCGGTCAGGCCGGCTTTGCTCAAATCGGCGAGATGCGCGGC
>JASHSE010000584.1 GCA_030036975.1 Xanthobacteraceae bacterium
CGGCAGGCCGAGCACGCGTCCCCAGGCTTGCCACTCGGCGACGACGTCGTCGCCCGCGTTCGCGGCAAACAGCGGCAGCGACAGTGCCGGATCGCCGTGCTCCAGCACCACCGCAATCGCGCTCGGCATGTGCCCGGTTTCGCCGATCAGCCGGATCGCGACACCGCGAAAGCCGGCTACCGGCAGGTTGAGCGCCATGCGCATGCCGCGCACCGAACGGCGCAGCACCACCCGTTCGCGATGCAGGTCGACGACGCGCAATTGCGCATCGGCGCCCTGGTCCGCGGCGGTAAAGCGCACGGGCAGCGAAAACGGGTCGAGCCGCGGCGCGCTTGCCGGTCCGCTCGCGCGTTCCGGTGGCTCGGGAGTCCCCGCCACGTCAACGCGGCAGGGACCCCCGGCTTGGCCAGACCCGGCAGCGATCCTGCCGGCTTCCATTCGACGCCTCGAAAACGCCAAAACTCCCCCCGGGCTGTTGCCGCCCGGTTGCCGCAACAATGCCACACCGCCGTCGCGATCCGCTTAAGGAGACTGGTTAAAGGCTCGTGTCCCAGCCCGACAGCGCGCGTATGATTGACAAGCGGTTGCCGGGCGTCGGGATGATTGAATTGTCGCGTCGCCCTGGCCGGCATGATGCCGTTTTCGACCGGTCCTTGCCGGGGGCTCTCGCGCCGGGCGCCGGGCGGGTTGATTCAGGTCCGAACTGGCCACATGTTGCTTTTTTCACCCTCTCGCGCGGGCTGCTCGCCTGCCCGCGTATCAGACTGCGAACAACCCATGCCCTCCCTGCTTGATCAATCCGCCCTGTCCGATCTGGCCGAGCGCCTCGTTGCCGCCGCCAGGCGTGCCGGCGCCGATGCCGCCGATGCGATCGCGGTGCGCGGCGTGTCGCTCTCCGTCGAGGTGCGCGACGCTGCGGTCGAGGAATCGCAGCGCGCCGAGCACGACGACGTCGGTTTGCGCGTGCTGGTCGGACGTAAGCAGGCGGTGGTATCGACCAGCGACATCAAGGGCGACGGCGTTGATACGCTCGCCGAGCGCGCCGTCGCCATGGCGCGCGCCGCGCCCGAGGACCGCTTCGCCGGCCTCGCCGAACCAGCCCTGTTGGCGCGTGATTTGCCGTCACTCGACCTGCTCGATCCCGACATGGCTTCGGTCGAGGTTTTGGAACGGCGCGCCCGCGACGCCGAAGCGGCCGCGCTTGCGGTGCCGGGCGTGACCAAATCCGGCGGCGCCTCGGCCTCTTCGGGTATCGGCGGCATGGTGCTGATCACCAGCCACGGCTTTGCCGGCAGCACCATGTCCTCGAGCCACAACATCTCGATGTCTGCGATCGCCGGCGAGGGCACCGGCATGGAGACGGATTCCGATCACAGTTCGGCCCGCCACGCCGCCGACCTGGAGCGCGCCGAAGCGGTCGGCCGCAGCGCCGGCGAGCGCGCCGTCAAACGGCTCAATCCGCGCAAGGTCGCGACCCGGCGCGTCCCGGTGATATTCGATTGGCGCGTCGCCGGATCTCTGGTCGGCCATGTGGCCAGCGCCGCCAATGGCGGCTCCGTGGCGCGCAAGACCAGCTTCCTGCGCGACAAGCGCGGCGAGCGCATCTTTGCGCGCGGCATTGACGTGATCGACGACCCGCTGCGCAAGCGCGGCCTGCGATCGCGGCCGTTCGATGCCGAGGGTGTCGCGGGAGGCGTGCACAAGCTCGTGGACGACGGCATCCTGCAAAATTGGCTGCTCGACTGCGCCACCGCACGCGAGCTCGATCTGCCGACCAACGGCCGTGCCCGGCGCGGCGTGTCGTCGACGCCGTCGCCGGCGCCGACCAATCTGCATCTGAGCGCAGGGAGCAAAAGCCCCGGCGAACTAATCGGCGAGATTACCGACGGCTTCTTCGTCACCGACCTGATCGGCATGGGGGTCAACCTGATCTCCGGCAGTTACAGCCGCGGCGCTTGCGGTTTCTGGATCGAGAACGGCGAACTGACCTTCCCGGTGAGCGAGGTCACCATCGCCGGCCGGCTGTTGGACATGTTCGAAAGCCTCGAGCCGGCGAACAATCTGCAATTCCGCTTCGGCACCAATGCGCCGACGCTGCGCGTGGAGGGCCTGACCGTTGCCGGCCACTGAGCCGGCCGACACCGCGCCGCTTGCCGCGCGCCTAGCCGCCTGCGTTCGCGACGCGGGCGCGCTGGCGCTTTCGAGGTTCGGCGCACCCCTGAAGACCTGGACCAAGGGGGCATCTTCAGTCGTCAGCGAAGCCGATATCGCCGTCGACGGCCTGCTGCGCGAGAGCTTGAGCGCGGCCGCGCCCGGCATAGCCTGGCTGTCGGAGGAAAGCGCCGACGATCCGGCGCGGCTCGACGCGACGCGCGTCTGGATCGTCGATCCGATCGACGGCACCCGCGGTTACATTGCCGGCCAGCCCGATTGGGCGGTCTCGGCCGCGCTCATTGAGAACGGCCGGCCGATCGCTGCCTGCCTGTTCGCCCCGGTCAGCGACGAGTTCTTCATGGCGGTCGCCGGCGCCGGCGCAACGCGCAACGGCGCACCCATCGCGGCGAGCCAAGGCGCCGACCTTGCCAATGCGCGCATCGCCGGGCCCAAAAATTTTCTCGAGCGGCTCGGCACAATCGCGCCGCCGTTTACGATCACGCCGCGGCTGCATTCATTGGCGCTCCGCCTCGCGCGGGTGGCGGAGGGCA
>JASHSE010000585.1 GCA_030036975.1 Xanthobacteraceae bacterium
GGCGGTACGGCATGCCGACCTGTTCCGTCGCCGCGGTCAGCTTGCCAGTGTTCTTGATCGCCTCCAGGAGCGCAAAAAGCTCGGGATCGATCGGTTTCCGCGGCTGGCGGCCAGCCTTCCAGACCAGATCGAGATCGAGCGTCGGGTGGGGATCGGTCATATGCTAATTTCTGCATATTGAAGGCGATGCAAGACCTTCACTAATACATTGGTGAAGCCCTCGGCAATATATGTCTAAATCTACATATTTAGACGTTTCCGGAGGCAGGGAGAAATGCCGTGCCTTCGTACGCGCCCTGGGATGCCGAAGCCGCCCGCGCCATCATTGTCGGCAAGCAGGCGCAGCCCGGAGCGCTAATGCCGATCCTGCAGGCCTTGCAGGATGAGTTCGGTTCCATCCACCGGGAAGCCGAACCGCTGATCGCCGACATCTTGAATCTGTCGCGCGCCGAGGTGCACGGTGTTGTCACGTTCTATCACGACTTCAGGCACCAGCCTGCCGGGCGGCACGTGCTCAAGCTGTGCCGCGCGGAATCCTGCCAAGCGCGGGGCAGCGACGCGCTGGCAGCGCGGGCGGCGGCAAGACTTGGGATTACCTTCGGCGACACGACCGCTGACGGCAGTGTGACGCTTGAGCCTGTCTACTGCCTCGGACTGTGTTCGGTTTCGCCGGCGGCGATGCTCGATGGCAAGGTCGTGGCGCGGCTCGATAACGCAAAGCTTGATGCGCTGCTCGCGGAGGCCGACCGATGAACGGCCTTCGCATCTACGTTCCGGGTGACGCCGCGGCGGTCGCGGTCGGCGCTGATGATGTCGCCGCCGCCATCAAGGCCGCGGCTGCGCGTAGCGGCACGCCGGTCGACATCGTGCGCAACGGCTCGCGCGGCCTGCACTGGCTCGAACCGATGGTTGAGGTCGCAACCGGGCAAGGCAGGATCGCCTACGGTCCTGTCGCCGTGTCGGACGCGGCAGCGGTGTTCAAGGCGCTAGCCGCCAATGGTGCCAAGCATCCTTTGCGTCTGGGCAAACCCGAAGACATTTCGTATCTGAAGAATCAGACACGGCTCACGTTTGCCCGTTGCGGGATCGTCGATCCGCACTCGCTGGACGATTATTGCGCACACGGTGGTTACAAGGGCCTCGCGCGCGCACTGACGATGCAAACCGTTGCCGTCGTGGAAGAGGTCACGCAATCCGGGCTGCGCGGTCGCGGCGGCGCAGGCTTTCCGACCGGCATCAAATGGAAAACCGTCGCCGATACGGCGGCCGAGCAGAAATACATCGTCTGCAACGCCGACGAAGGCGACAGCGGCACTTTTGCCGACCGCATGATCATGGAAGGCGACCCGTTCGTCCTGATCGAAGGGATGACGATCGCCGGCATCGCGGTCGGCGCGACGCAAGGCTACGTCTATATCCGTTCGGAATATCCACATGCTATCGCCGTCCTCAATGAGGCCATCGCCGCCGCTCGCAAGCGCGGGATGCTGGGCAAGAGCGTCGGCGGTTCGCCGCACGCCTTCAATCTTGAGGTGCGAGTCGGTGCCGGCGCCTATGTGTGCGGCGAGGAGACGGCGCTGCTCGACAGCCTCGAAGGCAAACGCGGCATGGTGCGCGCCAAGCCGCCGCTGCCTGCGCACAGGGGGTTGTTCGGCAAACCCACCGTCATCAACAACGTGCTGTCGCTCGCCACGATCCCGATCATCCTGGAAAAGGGCGGCGCGTTCTACAAGGACTTCGGCATGGGCAAGTCGCGCGGCACCATGCCGATCCAGCTTGCAGGCAATATCAAATACCCCGGTCTCTATGAGACGGCGTTCGGCGTCACACTCGGCGAACTGGTCGAAGACATCGGCGGCGGCACCGCCACCGGCCGGCCGGTGCGCGCCGTGCAGGTCGGCGGCCCGCTCGGCGCCTATTTCCCGTGTGCGCTGTTCGACGTGCCGTTCGACTATGAGGCCTTTGCCCAGGCCGACGGGCTGATCGGCCACGGCGGCATCGTCGCGTTCGACGACACCGTCGACATGGCAAAGCAGGCGCGCTTCGCCATGGAGTTCTGCGCCATCGAATCCTGCGGCAAATGCACGCCGTGCCGGGTCGGCTCGACGCGCGGCGTCGAGGTCATCGACCGCATCATCGCCGACCGCGATCGCGCCGCGAATACGGCGCTGCTCGAAGACCTCTGCAACACCATGAAGTTCGGTTCGCTCTGCGCGCTGGGTGGCTTCACGCCGTACCCGGTGATGAGCGCGCTCACCCATTTCCCCGAAGATTTTGGCGCGCCGCCGCGCCTTGCAGCCGCCGAATAAGGAGGACCGCCATGTCGTTCGTTCACGAGATCGACTACGGCACCCTACAATCGAAGTCCGCGAAGACCGTCACGCTCACCATCGACGGCAAGCCGATAACGGTGCCCGAGGGCACCTCGATCATGCGCGCGGCCATGGAAGCCGGTATCGAAATTCCAAAACTCTGCGCCACCGACATGCTGGAAGCGTTCGGCTCCTGCCGGCTCTGCCTGATCGAGATCGAAGGACGCAACGGCACGCCGGCGTCCTGCACCACGCCGGTCGCGCCGGGCATTATCGTCCACACCAAAACAGCGCGGCTCGATCGCATCCGCAAGGGCGTGATGGAGCTTTATGCCTCCGATCATTCGATCACGTCGCTCGACCGCGATGCCAAGGAGAACAAATACATCGAACTGCTCGATGTCGCCGAGGACGTCGACCTCAAAGAAGTGCGCTACGGCTTCGACGGCGCGCGCCATCCCAATTCCGGCATCGATGCCTCCAATCCGTATTTCGTCTACGACCCGGCCAAATGCATCGTCTGTTCGCGTTGCGTGCGCGCCTGTGAGGAAGTACAGGGCACCTTCGCGCTGACCATCTCGGGCCGCGGCTTCGACTCCATCGTCTCGGCCGGCATGAACGAACCGTTCCTGGAATCGGAATGCGTGTCATGCGGCGCCTGCGTGCAGGCGTGCCCGACGGGTTCGCTGATCGAGAAAAGCGTACTCGCCGCGCAGGCGATCGAAAAGCCCGCGGACCACTCGGTGGTGACGACCTGCGCGTATTGCGGCGTTGGCTGCTCGTTCAAGGCCGAGATGCACGGTGAAGAAGTCGTGCGCATGGTGCCGTACAAAGACGGCAAGGCGAACCGCGGCCATTCCTGCGTGAAGGGCCGCTTCGCCTGGGGCTACGCCAACCACAAGGAGCGCATCCTCAAGCCGATGCTGCGCGAGACGATCACCGAGCCCTGGCGCGAAGCGTCTTGGGACGAGGCGATCACACGCGTAGCCTCCGAGTTCAAGCGTATCCAGAAGACCTACGGCCGCGAGTCGATCGGCGGCATCACGTCGTCGCGCTGCACCGACGAAGAGACCTATCTGGTGCAGAAGCTGGTGCGCGCCGGCTTCGGTGTCAATAATGTCGATACTTGCGCGCGGGTGTGCCATTCGCCGACCGGTTACGGCCTCACCAACACTTTCGGCACCTCGGCCGGCACCCAGGACTTCGACTCCGTCGAGCACACCGACGTCGTGATCCTGATCGGCGCCAATCCCACCGATGCCCATCCGGTGTTTGCTTCACGATTGAAGAAGCGGCTGCGCCAGGGCGCGAAACTGATCGTCATCGACCCGCGCCGCATCGATCTGGTGCGCACGCCACATGTCGCGGCCGTACATCATCTGCCGCTGCTGCCCGGCACCAACGTTGCGATGCTGACGGCGCTGGCGCACGTCATCGTCACCGAAGGGCTGGTGAACGAACAGTTCGTGCGCGAGCGCTGCGAATGGGACGCGTTCGAGCACTGGGCGGAGTTCGTCGCCGACGCGAAGAACAGCCCCGAGGTGGTCGCCAAGATCACCGGCGTCCCGGCGCAAAGTATTCGGCAGGCTGCGCGGCTTTACGCCACGGGCGGCAACGGCTCGATCTACTACGGTCTCGGCATCACCGAGCACAGCCAGGGCTCGACCGCGGTGATGGGCCTCGCCAACCTCGCCATGGCGACCGGCAATATCGGGCGTCCCGGCGTCGGCGTGAACCCGATGCGCGGTCAGAACAATGTGCAGGGTTCCTGCGACATGGGTTCATTCCCCCATGAACTGACCGGCTACCGGCATATCGCGATCGACAGCGTCCGGCACATGTTCGAGATCGATTGGGGGGTGACGCTCGAAAAGGAGCCCGGGCTGCGCATCAACAACATGCTCGACGCCGCGGTCGACGGCACGTTCAAGGGCATTTACATCCAGGGCGAAGACATCCTCCAATCCGACTCCGACACCAAGCATGTCGCCGCCGGCCTTTCCGCGATGGAATGCGTCGTCGTGCAGGATCTGTTCCTCAACGAGACGGCAAATTACGCCCATGTGTTCCTGCCCGGCTCTACCTTCCTGGAGAAGAACGGCACCTTCATCAACGCCGAGCGCCGCGTGCAGCTCGTACGCAAGGTGATGGAGCCGAAGAACGGCTACGAGGACTGGCAGATCACCTGCATGATCAGCAACGCCATGGGCTATCCGATGGACTACGATCACCCATCTGAGATCATGGACGAGATCGCGCGGCTGACGCCGACGTTCGCCGGTGTGTCGTTCAAGCTTTTAGAGGAGGTCGGTTCGGTGCAGTGGCCCTGCAATGAGAAGGCGCCGCTGGGCACGCCGGTCATGCACATGGGCCAGTTCGTGCGGGGCAAAGGCCGCTTCCTGATCACCGAATATGTCGCGACCGACGAGAAGGTCGGGCCGCGCTTCCCGCTGCTGCTCACCACCGGCCGTATCCTCACCCAGTACAATGTCGGCGCGCAGACGCGGCGCACCGACAACGTCATCTGGCATGAGGAGGATCGCCTCGAAATCCATCCGCACGATGCCGAAGGGCGCGGCGTGCGCGACGGCGACTGGGTCAGGCTCAGGAGCCGCTCCGGCGAGACCACGTTACGGGCGCTGATCACCGAGAGGGTGGCGCCGGGCGTCGTCTATACGACGTTCCATCACCCGAACACGCAGGCCAATGTCGTCACCACCGATTACTCCGACTGGGCGACCAACTGTCCCGAGTACAAGGTGACTGCGGTGCAGGTTTCGCCGTCGAACGGCCCATCGCAATGGCAGGAGGACTACAACAGCCTGGCCCGCCGGAGCCGCCGGATCGCTCCCGCCGAGGCGGCGGAGTAGGCCTTGCTCGATCCCACACGCCGCGTCGAAAGGACGGCTTGGCGCGCCGGCGGCCGCGCCGGCGGCGAACGCACGATTCCGGAAGAGACCGCAGTGGCCTTCACCTACAACGGCTCGTCCTACGCGGTCATGATGGCAACGCCACAGGACCTCGAGGATTTTGCCGTGGGCTTCAGCCTGACCGAGGGCATTATCCGAACGCCTTCCGAGATCGAGGCGCTGGACATCATTGAGGAGCCGATCGGCGTCGAGCTGCGGATGCGATTGACCGAGCCGCACGCTACGGCATTCCGCGAGCGGCGCCGCTATCTCGCCGGCCCGACGGGTTGCGGCCTATGCGGCATCGAAACGTTGACAGAAGCCATGCGGATGCCCGCTGTC
>JASHSE010000586.1 GCA_030036975.1 Xanthobacteraceae bacterium
GACCCACGCCCGCATTCGGGGGTTGCGGCCTCATGAAATATAGTCACAAGTTTAACCGTTGCGCGCGTGTCATAATACGTTTGATGTTAAGAGCGATGTACTGGTACAGGAAAAAAATGTTAATTGGCAATGTCAAGGTCGATCAGACAAAATCGCAACAGCACATTGCACGAAGATATAGCGGTGCTGACGACCAAGTGTTTGCACTAGCTTTATCTTTGAAGCAGTTTACGCAACTGCATTCTGGCGGGCCGCTCGAAATACTGATAGCAGCCGAGCGACAATAGCGCAATGAAGATGAGTGATACAGCGATTTTGCTCCACATCATGAGCGGATCGCCAACGCCTTGCGATGAAAAAAGCCATAATATCCATGGGTGTAGCAGATAGATGCTATAGCTCGCGTTGCCAAGTAGTAGGAATGGCGTCCATTCGGCGACGGCCGTCGCAAATCCCTTGGTGCGCGCCAGATAGTAGATCAGCCCAGCACAGGCCGGCGCATAGCCGCCGCTGATCTGCAGGAGTTCTATGCGACCGCTCAATCGAGCGATCAGAAAAAGGCCGAAGATCGCAATTATACAGGAGGCCGAAGTGCCGCCTATCAGGCGCGCGATCGCTTGCTCTCGTGGCGACATCTTAAGTGGAAGCTTGACAAATATCTGGGCGACCAGCGCGCCGAGCGCAAATTCTGGAATCCGGCAATATGGAGAAAAGTAGAACCAAAAAGTCTGATCCATTGCGGACAGCCAGAAGTGACAAACTCTGCCAGCGTAGAAAATCGCCATGCCAGTAAGAAGCGCCATCAACGTGCGCAGCGCGGCACCCAATGATAGACGCGATAACAGGGCCGATGCCGGCACATAGAGCAAGTATAGGAAAATCTCGACGCTGATCGACCATGACCCCCCTGCGACATTGGCAAGCCATTCGTCGCCGATTTTGACGGGAAACCAGGCGTGGGTTGCGGTGAAGCAATAGAGCCATACCAACGAAAGCTGAGGATTTGGCGTTCCCTGAAATACGGCGAGCGCCAGCAGTGATAAAAGATAGAGCGGATACAACCGAGCAAACCGGGCCACAAGGAAATTGCCGAGGCCGCGCATGCTTCCGAATGTTACCCCGTAATTGTAGTGGATGACGAAGCCGCTGAGAACGAAGAACAGTGTCATTCCCAGGTAGCTGACGTGGCGGAACTCTGCGAACCGGCTATGAGCCGGCAGCAGAAAAAACCCGGCAATGTGATCGAAGACGATCAGCGCAGCGGCGAAGAAGCGGAGTCCGGTCAGGCTCGGAAGATCGGGCCGGTTCATTCCCGTGAAGCGAAGTCAAATGTCGGTCTGTTTGGTGCGTAGGTGATACAGCTGAGCGGTTCCGGCCACGACCCGGTCAATGTAGTCCTGTGCCTCGCCTCTTGTCGGGTACGCCACCTTTATATCGAAGCTACCACCGACAAAGCGGGCGAAAAATGGGAATTTGCCGTTTCCAGTAGCATCTTCCACCGCCGCGTCAAAGTAAGTCATCTGACCGCTCCTCCTCATTTCTATGCATGAACTGTAGCACAATATCTCCCCACCGGCAGAACCTATGTCATAGCGTTCGGATCAAGGGTCAGGTTAACACGATATTCGACTTGCCGTACCCGCCGCTGTGCCAAGATGTGATCGCCATTTTTCAGAACCTAGTCGCGTTTTGAGTCGGGTTGTTGGCGCGCCATTTCGCCAAGGATACGATCAAAGGCGTCGGATTCTTTGTCCGCGCCGATTTCCCGGGCGGTTTCCTTGAACCGCTCGGATTGGCGTTTGTCCTTTATCTTCGGCTTTCTTTTTTGCTTTTCGCCTGCTTTGCCCATCCGGGTGCTCAGTTATGAGGCGTTCGATTAAGTGAGGCGAGTCCTTGCGCTGGGGTACGGCATAGACAATATCGGCAATATAATGCATATTAACGCTGAGAGCGGCGGAGAGCTGCACTATAATGCACTACGCCCACGTCGCAGGAAGCGGCTGAGGCAGCAAGCATGTCAGAGACCCCACATAACGCAGAACGTCCGCTGGCGAACGGCCAAAAGCGCATCGATTTTCAGACCGAACCGGCGCGCTATCGGCACTGGAAGCTCGCCGTCGACGGCGCGGTCGCTACGCTCACCATGGACGTCGACGAGAAGGGCGCGCTGTTCGACGGCTACGAGCTGAAGCTCAATTCCTACGATCTCGGCGTCGACATCGAGCTGGCCGATGCCATCGAGCGGCTGCGCTTCGAATATCCGCAGGTGCGCGCGCTGGTGCTGCGCTCGGCCAAGCCGCGGGTGTTCTCCGCCGGCGCCAATATCCGCATGCTGGCCGGCGCCACCCATGCGCACAAGGTCAACTTCTGCAAGTTCACCAACGAGACCCGCAACGGCATCGAGGATTTTTCCGCAAATTCCGGCGTGGCGACGCTGTGCGCTATCAACGGCACCGCCGCGGGCGGCGGTTATGAGCTGGCACTTGCCGCCGACCACATCATTCTGATCGACGACGGCGCGGCGTCAGTGGCGTTGCCGGAGCTGCCGCTGCTTGCGGTTTTGCCCGGCACCGGCGGGCTCACCCGCATCTCCGACAAGCGCAAGGTACGCCGCGACCTCGCCGACGTGTTCTGCACCACCGAGGAAGGCGTCAAAGGCGCGCGCGCGAAAGACTGGCGGCTGGTCGACGAGGCCGTGCCGGGATCGAAGTTCGACGACGCGGTCGCGGCGCGCGCCAAGGAGTTCGCCGCAAAATCGCGGCGCGACGGCGCTGCGTCGGGCATCAAGCTGACGCCGCTGACGCGGCGCTTCGAAACCGACAGCATCGAATACGCAACGCTCATGGTCGAATTCCAGCGCAGCGAACGCATCGCCACCATCGTGCTGCGCGGCCCGACCGCGCCGCCGCCCAACTCGGCCGACGCCATGGTGCAACAGGGCGCGGAATTCTGGCCGCTGAAACTCGCGCGCGAGCTCGACGATGCGATCTTGCACATCCGGCTCAACGAGCTGGAAGTCGCCGCGCTGGTGTTCAAATCCTCAGGCGATCCCGAGCAGGTACTGGCCTACGATCGCTTCCTCGAAACCAACAAGGCGCATTGGCTCGCCCGCGAAATCAGATTGCTGTGGAAGCGCGTGCTCAAACGCGTCGATCTCACCTCGCGCTCGCTGGTGACGCTGATCGAGCCCGGCTCGTGCTTTGCCGGCACGCTCGCTGAATTGGCTTTCGCCAGCGACCGCTCGTACATGCTTGCCCCCACCCTTCCCTCCCCCGCAAGCGGGGGAGGGTCAGGGAGGGGGTCGGGCGACAACAAGCACCCTGCAGCCATCGCGCTCAGCGCAGCAAACTTCGGCGATTATCCGATGGCGAACGGCATTACGCGCCTCGCCTGCCGCTTTCTCGCCGACCCTTCGGCTCTCGAGGCCGCCAAAGCCGAACGCGAAAAGCTGCTCGATGCCGAGCGCGCGCAAAAACTCGGCCTCGTCACCTTCGCGCTCGACGACATCGATTGGGACGACGAGGTGCGGGTGTTTCTCGAAGAGCGTGCCAGCTTCTCGCCCGACAGCCTGACCGGCATGGAAGCGAACCTGCGCTTCGCCGGACCGGAGACCCTGGAATCAAAAATCTTCGCCCGGCTCACCGCCTGGCAGAACTGGATCTTCCAGCGCCCCAACGCCATCGGCGACGAGGGTGCGCTCAAACGCTACGGCACCGGCCAGAAGCCGGCGTTCGACATGAGAAGAGTGTGAGTTTCTTTCCTCCCCCGCTTGCGGGGGAGGTGGCGAGCGAAGCGAGCCGGAGGGGGCGCTGGCGCCGAGGCTTTTATCGAACGCCGAGGCCCCCACCACCGCCCCTCCCCCGCTTGCGGAGGAAAAAGGAGTTGGCCATGACCATCCAGACCGTCGACTACACCACCAAGATCCCCAACAACGTCAATCTCACCGAAGATCGCCAGGTGCTGCGCGCGCTCGAAAGCTGGCATCCCGGCTACATCGACTGGTGGATGGACATGGGGCCGGAAGGTTTTCAGGACGCGCTCGTTTATCTGCGCACCGCGGTGTCGGTCGATCCGAAGGGCTGGGCCAAGTTCGATTACGTGAAAATGCCCGACTACCGCTGGGGCATCCTGCTCGCGCCCAAGGACGACGGCCGCGCCATCCCGTTCGGCCGGCACTACGGCGAGCCGGCCTGGCAGGAAGTGCCCGGCGAATACCGTGCCATGCTGCGCCGCCTGGTCGTCATCCAGGGCGACACCGAGCCCGCGTCGGTCGAGCAGCAGCGCCATCTCGGCAAGACCGCGCCGTCGCTCTACGACCTGCGCAACGTGTTTCAGGTCAATGTCGAGGAGGGCCGCCATCTCTGGGCGATGGTCTATCTCCTGCAGAAATATTTCGGCCGCGATGGCCGCGAGGAAGCCGCCGCGCTGTTGCAGCGCCGCTCCGGCGACGCCGACAAGCCGCGCATGCTCGGCGCCTTCAATGAAGCGACGCCAGACTGGCTGTCGTTCCACATGTTCACCTTCTTCACTGATCGCGATGGCAAGATGCAGTTGGAGAGTTTGGCGCAGTCCGGCTTCGATCCGCTGTCGCGCACCTGCCGTTTCATGCTGACCGAAGAGGCGCACCACATGTTCGTCGGCGAGACCGGCGTCGGCCGCACCATCCAGCGCACCTGCGAGGCGATGAAGGAAGCCGGCATCGAAGATGCGAGCGCGATCGACAAGGTGCGCGCGCTCGGCGTCATCGACCTGCCGACCATGCAGAAAAAGCTCAACCTGCACTATTCGCTCTCGCTCGACCTGTTCGGCTCCGAGGTTTCGACCAACGCGGCGAACACCTTCACGGCCGGGCTCAAGGGCCGCTTCCAGGAAACCAAGATCCAGGACGACCACCGGCTGGAGAGCGCCACCTATCCGGTGCTCAAGCTCGTCGACGGCGAGATCAAGCGCGTCGACGAGCCGGCGCTGACCGCGATCAACATGCGGCTGCGCGACGATTACACCGCCGATTGCCAGCGCGGCCTCGACCGCTGGAACAAGATCATCGACAAGATCGGCGTGCCGTTCAAATTCGCGCTCCCCCATGTCGGCTTCCACCGCCAGATCGGCGAGTTCAAGGACGTCCACGCCACGCCCGACGGCACCCTGATCGACGACGCCACGTGGACGCGCGACAAGGAGACCTGGCTGCCGTCGAGCGCCGACGGCGAGTTCGTCGCCAGCCTGATGAAGCCGGTCACCGAGCCCGGCCAATTCGCCAGCTGGATCGCGCCGCCGCGCGTCGGCATCGACAACAAGCCCGGCGATTTCGAATACGTGAAGATCGCGGCGTAATTTGCGGCATTAACTGTTGACCTCATCCTGAGGTGGCCGCGAAGCGGCCCTCGAAGGATGCAGGCCCGGGCGCCTCGGCCCCGCCCTTCGAGGCTCGGCGCTTCGCGCCGAGCGCCTCAGGGTGAGGACAATCCGCTCGGCTCCGCCAGCGGGCCTTCGCGCAAGCGCGAAAGATCGAAGCGGTCGACTTCGCGGAGTAATTCCACGAACGCGCGTGCGCCATGATCCAACGCTGCCTCGCCCTTGGCGGCGCTCGCCGCCGTGGCGTCGCCGACGGCGCCGCTTTCGTGCAAATCCTGCGTCATCCAGGCGAAGCCGGCGGGGCGATACGCGCCGAGCCATTTGAACTCGCGCGCCATCGCTACCGAGGCGGGTATGGCGTTCGCCACCTTGGCGGTGCGCACCGTTGCGGGCTGCGCCGCGAGCATCAG
>JASHSE010000587.1 GCA_030036975.1 Xanthobacteraceae bacterium
GCGCTCCCGCGTCACGTATCCATTCGCAGAGTGCCTTAAGCGGCGTCCAGCAGCAAGCAGGCGCAGCAGCTGTAGGATGGTTGCCTGCGCCAGAGCGTCCTTGGGTTGTAACGCGGCGCCCTCAACCGACGGCTGTTCCGCCATGCTTGCTCCGACGTTTCCAATGACCCCATCCGGGCGGCGCAGCGTGCCGGAAAGCTAACGAAACGCGATAGCAAGGTGAAGCGATTCTCGCGAGGGTTCCGCGCTGTTTTCAGGCTCGGATTTCCAACCGGTGCGGCGCGGGGCAAAAGCCCGGTCACGACTGCGGCTTAGATGCCTCGGAGCCTCAGCCCGGACCAACCGCTCATGCGCGCTCGTGGTATCCGCGTCGACCATAAATGCGCCGAATGGTCGCCGCGCCGCTAATAACGCACGGTCGCGCGCCACGCGCCGACAGCCGGTACCGGCAAGCCGAGATTCTCGCGCAACGTGGCGCCGGCAAAATCCCTGCGGAACAGGCCGCGGCGCTGCAGTTCGGGGACGACGAAGCGCACGAAATCCTCGTACGCGCCCGGCACGTGGGTGGCGGAGAGCACGAAGCCGTCGCAGGCCGGCGCCGCGAACCAGCGTTCGAACGCATCGGCGATGTCCTGCGGCCCGCCAACCAGCGGGTTGTGCACGCGGCCGCGGCCGCTGATGCGGATGAAGTCGCGCACCGTCGGATTTTTGTTCTTGCCGCACGCTTGCAGCACGCGGTCGCGGATGCCTTGCAGGCCGGACATGCCCGCCAATTCCTCATTCGTGAACGGCTCGTCCATGGCCTTTCTGGCGAAATCGAAATTGAGCGCCTCCGAGAGCAGCGACAGCGCGTCGATCTCGAGCGCGAGCTTGTCGAGCGCGGCCCATTTGTCTTCGGCCTCGGCTTTGGTCGCCGCCGCCACGGTGTTGATGAGCTGCATGACATGAACGTGCGCGGGATCGCGGCCGGCGCGCGCCACCTCGGCCTTGAACGCCGCGTAATCGCGCTTGCCGATCTCGGCATTCGGATAAGCGACGAAGATCACCTCGCCCCAGCGCGCGCCGAAGCGGCGGCCGCGGCCGCTCGACCCGGCCTGGATGATGACCGGATGGCCTTGCGCCGAGCGCGGCACCGTGAACGGCCCGCGCGAGCGCAGATAGCGGCCCTGATAATCGACGCGATGCACCTTGTCGGGCCGGGCAAAAAGCCCGGCGGCCTTGTCCTGCACGACGGCGTCGTCTTCCCAGCTGTCCCAGTGGCCGAGCACGATCTCCATGAACTCGTCGGCGCGGTCGTAGCGCAGGTCGTGGTCCAAAACCTCGTCGCGGCCCATGTTCTGCGCCTCGCCGTCGTTGAGCGAGGTGACGACGTTCCAGGCGGCGCGGCCGCCGCTCATCAGGTCGAGCGTGGCGAACACGCGGGCGACGTGAAACGGCTCGTAATAGCTGGTCGAATAGGTGGCGCCGAGGCCGAGGCGCTGCGTCGCCATGCCCATCACGGTAAGCACGGTGACGGCGTCGAGTTTGACGCAGCGGATGCCGTGCTGGACGGTGTGGGCGTGATCGCGGCCATACATGTCCGGCATGGAAAGCCGATCGTCGAAAAAGCCGAGATGAAATTTGCCTTCTTCCAGCACGCGGCCGATGTGCCGGTAGAAATCGGCCGACCACGAATCGGTACGCGACTCCGGGTGCCGCCACGAGCTCGGATGATTGCTGCAGTTCTGCGCCTGCAGAAAGCCGATCAGGATCATCTGGCGCATTTGGGATTACCGACTGGTGTCATTCCACCATCCGCTGCAGGAGCATTAGGAACGACCACTCATATCATGAGGTTGACCGTCAGCGTGGAGCCACAGGTCAGCCTCATCTTTCACAGACTAGCGCCTCGATCATCAGCGTAGCAGAGGCTAGTCTAGACTTCCAATTATTGGAATTTAATGCCATATGAAGGTGCGATGATCGTCATCGGCACCGAGGCGGTGGAACGCTATTTTGCCGATCGAGCCGGCCATCGCGGGATCACAGCCGCACGGTCGCAATATGCTGCGTGGCTGCAAATTGTGAGCCGTGCTCACTGGCGTAGTCCACAAGACGTCAAGGCCGCCCATCCCAAGGCAAGCATTCTCAAGGGTGGCCGGGTCGTGTTCAACATCAAGGGTAACGATTATCGGCTGGTTGCTCGGATACAATATCAGGCGGAAGTGGCGGCGATCCGATTCTTCGGCACGCACACCGAATATGACAGGATAGACGCGGAGACGGTCTAGATGGAAGCCACCGTAATCCTCATCGACAGCGAAGCTGAGCTCAAACGCGCCCGCGTGCTCGTCGAGCGGTTGTGGGAATCGCGCGATCCAGCCGACATAGCGCGATTGGAGGCGCAGGCCCAGCTGATCGCAGCCTATGAGGAACGGAAATGGCCGCGACACGCAGTGCGTGTTGCCGACTTACTCCGTTATCTCATGGATGAGCATGGCCTGACGCGGGCCGATATGGTGCCGATCCTTGGCACCCCGAGCAGGGTCAGCGAGGTCCTGCGCGGCCGGAAGGGATTAAGCATGTCGATGGTCCAGCGATTGCGCGCGCGCTTTCGCGTTCCGGCCGACCTCCTTCTGCCGCCGCTGAAGAAAACGGCGCCGCGGCGCAGCGCCAAGCGAGCAGCATGACGTCTTGAGGTCTTCAGTCGGGCCGCAAAGTCCCTTATATTGCCGTTATGACAAAACTCCTGGAGCAGGCGCTGGAGGCCGTGCGTGTCCTCTCTGCCGATGAGCAGGACGACATCGCGCGGGTGATTCTTCAGCTCGCTGGCAACGAGGATGCCGCGCCTGCGGAGCTCTCGCCGGAAGAACGCAAGGCAATCGATAAGTCGAAGACGGCAGCGGCCCGAGGCGAGTTCGCCAGCGATGAACAAGTACGGGCCGTCTGGGCCCACGCATTGCCAAGCCGCTAGGCCGTTTAGTCGCCACCCGACCAAGCGCGGCGAGAAGTATGCCGCACATGGACGATCTCAATCGCGTTGTCAGTTTCAACGATTCGATAGAAGATCTTGAAACGATAGCGGTGAACGATCTTCGCTCTTACTTCCGGCACATTAGTCAATTGCGCTGCCACCGGATGTCGACGTACAAACTCGACTGCCGCATAGATCGCCGTCAGGGCGTTGAACGCACCCCGCGGACTGCGTTTTTCAAGGTATTCACGAATGGCTTCGAGATCTCTGGTCGCACGCGGGCTGTAGCGGACGATCATAGAACGCCGCAGCGCTGCCAGAATGCTCTCATTGCTTCTTCGCTGGTCCACTCGCCACGATCGAGATCAGCCAGTCCTTCGCGGATCGCAGCCTCTTCTTCCGGTGCCACGTCGTAGCGTCCGGTGCGACGCGCTTCGATGGCGCGCGCCATTTCGACGAGTTCGTCGATGTCCTCCTGGGGCCAGGAGTTAACCCGATCAAGAATGTCCCTCGCGGTCTCTGTCATAGCCCGCTTCGTTTCGCTTCGCGGGGAAGGATAGTAATCACCCTTGCGGCTGCGGCTCCAGCGGGCCGGGCTCGGGGCGCGGGCGGTTGCGGCCGGCGCCGGCGGTGGGCACGGTCGAGGGCCGCGGCGCCGCCGGCTCGATCACCGATTCGCGCGTCGGCCGCTTGCCCATCAACAAATCCTTGATCTCGTCGCCGGTGAGCGTTTCGAATTCGAGCAGGCCCTTGGCCAGCGTTTCCAGGTCGGCGCGTTTTTCGGTGAGGATTTGGTTCGCCTCGGCGTAGCCGGCCTCGACCAGCCGCCGGATCTCGGCGTCGATCTTCTGCACGGTGGCCTCGGAAATGCTCTGCTGGCGCGCCACCGAATAGCCGAGGAACACTTCCTCCTGGTTCTCGCCATAGGCGACGGTGCCGAGCGCGTCGGACAGGCCCCAGCGCGTCACCATCATGCGCGCGAGTTTTGTGGCCTGCTCGATGTCGGAGGCGGCGCCGGACGTGACCTTGTCCTTGCCGAACACCAATTCCTCGGCGACGCGGCCGCCCATCATGATGGCGAGCCGCGAGGTCATTTGCTCCAGGCTCATCGACAGCTTGTCGCGCTCCGGCAATTGCATGACCATGCCGAGCGCGCGGCCGCGCGGGATGATGGTGGCCTTGTGCACCGGATCGGTGGCCTTGACGTTGAGCGCGACGATGGCGTGGCCGCCCTCGTGATAGGCGGTGAGGAGTTTCTCCTCCTCGGTCATGACGAGCGACTTTCTTTCGGCGCCCATCATCACCTTGTCCTTGGCGTCCTCGAACTCGACCTGGGTGACCATGCGCTTATTGCGCCGCGCCGCCATCAAGGCCGCCTCGTTGACGAGGTTCATCAGATCGGCGCCGGAGAAGCCGGGCGTGCCGCGGGCGATGGTCTTCAGATTGACGTCGGGCGCCATCGGCACCTTGCGCACGTGCACTTTGAGGATTTGCTCGCGGCCGACCACGTCGGGATTGGGCACGATCACCTGGCGGTCGAAGCGGCCGGGGCGCAGCAGCGCCGGATCGAGCACGTCGGGCCGGTTGGTGGCGGCGATCAGGATGATGCCCTCGTTGGCCTCGAAGCCGTCCATCTCGACCAGCAACTGATTGAGGGTCTGCTCGCGCTCGTCATTGCCGCCGCCGAGACCGGCGCCGCGATGGCGGCCGACCGCGTCGATCTCGTCGATGAAGATGATGCACGGCGCGTTCTTCTTGGCCTGCTCGAACATGTCGCGGACGCGGCTCGCGCCGACGCCGACGAACATTTCGACGAAGTCGGAGCCGGAAATGGTGAAGAACGGCACGTTGGCTTCGCCGGCGATGGCGCGGGCGAGCAACGTCTTGCCGGTGCCGGGCGGACCGACCAGCAGCACGCCGCGCGGAATGCGGCCGCCGAGCCGCTGGAATTTGGCGGGGTCGCGCAGGAATTCGACGATTTCCTGCAGGTCGAGCTTGGCTTCGTCAACGCCGGCGACATCCTCGAAGGTGACGCGGCCGTGCGCTTCGGTGAGCAGCTTGGCGCGGCTCTTGCCGAAGCCGAGCGCCTTGCCGCCGGCGCCCTGCATCTGCCGCGACAGGAAAATCCACACCCCGATCAGCGCCACGAACGGCAGCCAAGAAATAAGCAGCGACACGAACCACGGCACGTTCTCGGTCTGCGGCCGCGCCGTGATCGAGACGCCCTTGTTGTAGAGCCGCTGCACCAGGCTCGGATCGTTCGGCGCATAGGTCTGGAAGGTGCGGCCGTCGGTGAAGTCGCCGTGGATTTCCGGACCCTGGATCGTGACGTCGCGGACACGGCCGTTATCGACGTCGTTGAGCAGCTGCGAGAAGCTGATCTCCTGCGAGCCGGTATTGTGGCCGGGGTTTTGAAACAGCGTAAACAGCGCCAACAGCAATAGGACGATGATGACCCACAGGGCGAAATTGCGCAGATTGGCGTTCATCTTAGGTCCTTGATCCGCGTTGCGGCGCGGCGCCCGGTGGCCAACCGTCAAGTAAGCCCGCGGATCGTGGCGGCTTCACGTCCCCTACGAATTGGCAATGTAGGCGCGCCGCCGCCCCGTGCCAAGGGAACCCCATAGCCAGTACAGGCTAATCCGCCAAACACTATAGGCTTATTTCGTAAAGCGGGCCTTGCGGCTTTGCCGCATGGCTGCGCCGCGGCGCGCCGGGGCGCGTTCGACCGCAAGCCGGTCGTCGGTCAGCGTCACCAACGACCCGGCGAGCGTGCGCCGCAGCCGTGCCGGCGCCTGCCGTAACGCCTCGTACAGCGCCTCGAGCTTGCCCAGTTCGACCGGGCCCTCGTCGCCGGTATGCGCAATCGCCCGGCCGAGCAGGCGCAACGCCACCTCGGCCGGCAGGCCGGCAAATCCCGCGCGCTCGAAGACGACGGGGCCGCGGCTCGGCCAGGGTAACGGCGCGAGCGCAGCGCCGGCCGCGCCGACGGCGAATTCGAGGGACGCTTCGGCGCGGCGCATGCGCGCGGCAAGCCGCGACAGTCGCTCCGCATCGAGCCCTTCCCGCGCCAGCGCCGGCAGCAGTTTTTCGCGAAAGCGCGCCCGGGTAAAGCGCGGATCGCGGTTGCTCGGATCGTCGCTGTAGGCGATGCGCGCGGCGCGCAACGTGGCGATCAGCCGCGACTTCGGCAGGTGCAAGAGCGGCCGCACCAGAAAAATACGATCGTCGCCGCTGCGGCCCGGAATGAGCGCCACCGGCGCCATGCCGGCAAGGCCGCCCACGCCGCTGCCGCGGGCGAGCCGGAACAGCACCGTCTCGGCCTGATCGTCGAGCGTGTGCGCGGTGAGCACATGGGCGAGACCGGCGCGCGCCGCTTCTTGCGCCAGCAAGCGATATCGTGCGATCCGCGCCGCCTCCTGCAAGCCGCTCGCCGGCTTTGCGCCGCGCCAATGCAGCGTGCGATGCGCAACGCCGAGGCGCCGCGCCAGGCGCTTGACGGCGGCGGCTTCGGCGGCAGCCTCGCGCCGCAAGCCGTGATCGATGGTGACGGCCAGCAAGCGCGGCGGCTTTTTCGGTTTTCTCAGCCGCTTCGCCCAGCGCGCGGCGAGCACCAACAGCGCGGTGGAATCCGGACCGCCCGAAACCGCAATGACGAGACCGGGCAAATTGTCGAGGCCGCGAAACAGCGCGCTTGATTCGTCGTCGCCGACCGCTTCGTCAGCAGTGGGCACGCTTCTGTTCCCGCTCCACGTTCTGCTTCACCGAAAGCGAAGCGCGCGGATATTTGCGCAACACTTCGCCGAGCGAAGCGCACGCGGCGTCCTTCTCGCCCAGGGCCGCCAGCGATTGGCCGAGCCGCAATAGCGCGTCGGGCGCCCGCGCCGTGGTCTCGTATTTGGTCGAGACGGCAAGGAACGCTTCCGCGGCGTCATGATATTGCTGATGCTGGAACAGGGATTCGCCGAGCCAATATTGCGCCTCCGGCGCCAGCCGATCGCTCGGATATTTGCGCAGGAACGCGCCATACGCCTGCGCGGCATCCGCGTAGTCCTTGCGGGCGAAATAGCTGTGGGCAAGCTCGTATTCGTCCTTCGGCGTGGCGTCGGGCGGCAGTGCCGCGACGGCGCCGGTGCCGCTCGGATTAACCGGTGGCGGCGGCGGCAACGCGCCGCCGGCGGCGCTACTCTCGGCCGGACCCGACAGGTGCGCGAGATCAAGCGGCGCGCCGGCCTGGCGGGGCGCCGGCGCGACCGGCGGCGGCGGCTCGTTCTGATCGGTGCTCGAACCAAGCGCGCGGGGCGCTCCAGGCGCGCCGGGATTGAGTGCTGGATTGAAGGCGTCGTGGCGGCCCCCCTCGCCCGTCGTCTGGCTCGCCTCGACCGGCGCCGGCGGATAGGCCGGCGGCGGCACATATTGCGGGTTCGCCGGATAGGGTGGGTTCGGCCGCGCCGCGTATTGCGGCTGCGCGGGAGCTGGATATGGCTCGGCTGGCCGCGCGGCGTATTGCGGCTGCGGCGCCGGATAGGGCGGGTTCGGTCGCGGCGCAGCGGCCGCCGCCGGAACGCCGCGCTGCTCCTGCAGGGCCTGGACCTGCTGGGTGAGTTGCTGATTGCGGTACTGCAACTGCTCGATCTGGCCGGTCAGGTCGCGGACGGTGGCTTCGAGGCGATCGAGGCGCGTATCGAAATCGGCGGCGTCCTGCGCGTGCGCGGCCTTGCCGCAAAGCGCGCACACGAGCGCAATCAAAGCGAAACGGGCGAAGCGGATTTTTCCGTGCGGCATGGTCGTTGCGTTTGAAGCGGGCTCGCAGACGAGCGGACAATGTCCCCGGCCGCAGCGCGAACGCCGGCGGCTCCAGATGCGCCCCACCATAGTCGATCCTGCGACCAAATTGTGACTGGCGGCTGCAGGACGCCCCTCCCGCGGCCAACCCCGCCGTCCTTCCGCCGCCGAGGGTTTACGAACTCTGATCGAGCACCGTGACGGCGCGCCGGTTCTGCGACCAGCAGGAGATGTCGTCGCACACCGCGACCGGGCGCTCCTTGCCGTACGAGATGGTGCGCATGCGCTGCGCCGAGACGCCGCGCGAGACCAGATAATCGCGCACCGTCTGGGCGCGCCGCGCGCCGAGCGCGATGTTGTATTCGCGGGTGCCGCGCTCGTCGGCGTGACCTTCGATGGTGAAGGCGTAGCGGTCGTAATGGTTGAGCCATTCAGCCTGCTTGTCGAGCGTGGCGCGCGCCTGCACCGACAGATCCGAGGAGTCGGTGTCGAAGAAGACGCGGTCGCCGACATTGACGACGAAGTCCTGCTGACTGCCGGGTGTGGCGGCCGACGCCATGGCGCCGGTCTGCTCGACAGGGTTCTTGGCGCAGCCGGCGATGGCGATGCCGGCCAGGATGACGGCTGCGAATTTGGCGCCGCGGACGATGCTCACCCGGTTCATTTCCGGTGCCTCCATTGCTTGGTGTCCACTGCCTGCCCTCCCCGCGCGCGGAAGAGCGGAAGCCACTGCAGCGGGTCTAGCAGCGCCTTCGTTAAGCGAAGGTTCCGTCAACCTTGATGAGGCCTTGCAAAGAAGCCCCGTCCCCGCAGAACACCCGAAAAGCTTTGCTAATGCTTAATAGAGCCTGAATGCGGCGTTCCTGCGGCCTGTGGATGGCGGCCGATTCCGCCCATAACGCGCGTATATGGGCCGGGACCGAGACGGAACCGGTGGCGGCGGCAACTTGTTCGGCAAGGGACAGGCCGTGCGACAGGTATCGGCCTCAAGGCCCGCTTTTTGGACTGAGCCGTCCGGGGATCAGCAGCGTCGCAGCAAGCGCCAGCACGGCGAGCACGCCGGCAATGATATAGATCGTATGCAACGACGCCGTGATGGCTTCGATCAGGCGCGGCAAGGCGTCCGCGCGCCCAGCCGCCATGTCATCCTTTCGATCGACCGAAGATGCATCGTCCGGGCGCGACGGTTGGCTTCATGCGCCGCGCCACCTACTTATTCGTCGGACCGGCTCAAGGAGGTTCCGATGGCCGAATTCGCAAGACCGCGTGCCATAGGATTCAACCACATTGCGCTCGAGGTCGGCGACATCGACGAAGCGTTGGCGTTCTATGGCCGCCTGTTCAAATTCGAATTGCGCGGCAAGAGCCATTCCATGGCGTTCATCGACCTGGGCGACCAGTTCATCGCGCTGCAGAAGGGCCGCAGCCAGCCGGCCGACGACGGTCGCCACTTCGGCCTCGTCGTCGACGACAAGGCGGCGGCGCGCAAAGCGCTCGAGGCAGCAGGCGTTACGCCGCTCGAAGGTCCGTTCCTCGATTTTCGCGACCCCTGGGGCAACCGCATCGAGATCGTCGGCTACGACAATATTCAGTTCACCAAGGCGCCGAACGTGCTGCGCGGCATGGGCCTGACGCACTTGGCCAAGAACGACAAAGCCAAAAAGGAATTGGCCGAAAAAGGCATGGCGCCGGAGTAGTCTCAAGTGGGAATAATGCGCTGGGGCCGTGGCGGCACGGGGTGGCGTCCGCACACCGTATTCCAATAGGCCCACGACCGCTCGTCCATAATGCCGGGCGGCGCGTGCTCCAGCGCCTCGCGAAAATCGTCAAGATCGAGGTAGCGCCGGACCACCGCGATCTCATCTGGAGTGCCATACGTCATCAGGTAGGCGAGAAAGCGGATTGGATCGGCCAATGCCTGCTCGGGCGGCTCGAACCAGATCACGTGCGGAGCAACTTTGAGCAAATCCTCGGCGTTGGGCAGTGGCTTCATTGCTTTTGCCCATACCGTCTCACAGGTTTAAGAACCGGCAACTTGCCGGGGTCGGTGGAGTGCACTGCCCCGCTCGCGCGGCTGATTGCGGCCGGAAATGTCGATCGTGTAGAACGACGGGCCTCTCAACCGGTGCCGGCCATGCAGCGGGCCATGAACCCACGGGGCCTGATTGCGGTGCCCGCTGCCTTGTAGCGCAGATACCGCTGATATACGCGCCCGGTCCGGCTTATGTGGATGCCGAGCGCCATAGCGCGCGCCTGACATTCCTCGAAACTGCGGCCGGCCGCCTTGCCGTCGGCTGCCGCCAACACTGCCAACATGGCCGCCAATAATCCGACGAAGAGATACCTCATGTGAATCGCCTTGGTGTCGCATTGATCCGACCGGGCATGATCAGGGCCCCCATTCGAACACCAACCGGTCAATCTTGCCGTCAGGCGTGAGCAGAATCCGGGATATCATGATGCTCCTGGCGAATTTGGCCTCATAGGTATCGTAACCCTTGGAGCCGACGCCAAGAAACGAGACCGATTGCAGCGGCCCTACCAGCGCGAACTCGCGCTCGATTTTCGGCAGCTGCGGCCGTGTCAGCGCCGCCAAGTCCTCGGTCATGGCGCTGAGATCGGGATGACCTTGAGCGAACGCCTCGATCTGGTGCCGCAGCGCCGCTTCGCTGCCGGGGAGCGGCGCCTCGCCCTTGAGCCGTTTGGCGAAATCGCCTTCCAGACGCTGCGCTTCCGCCTGGTCGATGCGCCGCGCCGTTTGCTCCAAGCCGCCCTGATGGAGAACCAGTGCGCTTGCCCGACCGTCCGGACCGGTGATGAACGAAATTTGGGCAGCGACCGTTTTGTAAAAGAACTTCTTGGCACTCTCGGGATAAATCTCAACAGCCTCTTCGCCGCTGAGTTGGATGAAGAGGTGGTTGTCCTTCCGGGTGACGGTAAAGACTCGATACGGTGGCAAAGCGTAATAGCCCAAATAGTTATCAAGAATGGACCGGTCGATTTGAACCTCGCGCCGCGGCTTTTTCTGCTCGTCAAGCCGCTGCCTGATGGTTTGTGGATCGAGCGGCGGCCGCTCCTGGGCGGGCGCGGCTGTCGAGAAACCGATGAGCGCAAACGCGCATGCGGCGAGCAGCTTGTATGTTTTCCAGCTCACGTCAGGGCCCCCATTCGAAACGCAGCCCGCTGATTTTGGCCTCGGGCGTGAGCAGGATGCGGGATATCATGACGCCGTTGGCGAATTTGGCCTCGTAGATATCCCAACCGGAAAAGCCGACGCCACGAAACAAAAGCGATTGCAGCGGACCAAACAGCGCGAACTGGCGCTCAATTTTCGGCACCTGCGGCAGGGTCCTCTTGGCCAGTCCCTCGCTCATGGCGCCGAGGTCGGGATGGCCTTGCGCGAAGGCTTCGATCTGGTGCTGCAGCGCCGCTTCGCTGCCGGGGAGCGGCGCCTCGCCCTTGAGCCGTTTGGCGAAATTATCTTCCTGCTTCTGCGCCTGCGCCTGATCGACACGCGGCGCGGCGCGCTCCAAGCCGTCGCGATGCAGAATGAGCGCGGTGGCGCGGCCCTGCGGGTCGGTAACGAACGAAATCTGCGCCGGCATCGTCTTGTAGAAAAACTTCTGCGCGCTTTCCGGATAGACCGGCACTTTGTCCTCGCCGGTGAGCCGGACGAACAGCCGATCGTCCTGCCGCGTGACCGCGGCGACGCGATAGCCGCCGAGCTGATAGTAGCCGACATAATTGTCGAGGATCGCGGGCACGATCAGCACTTCCTGGCGCGGCCGTTTCTGATCCTCCAGACGCTGCCGTAACAAATCCTGGCCGGACGCCGGGGCCGGCGTCTCCGCGGTCGGGCTCTGTTGCTCGTTCGGCGTTTGTGCGACCGCGCCGACGGCGATCGCCGCCAGCGGCAGAATGCAGGCAACGACCAACGACCAGGCTTTCCAGCTCATCTTTTCCGGCAACATCGTCTCCGCCAGGATGCGCTCCACGCGGCGGCCGACGGTCGCCTTGCGCGCCATCGCCAGCGCCGTCATGGCGCGGCTCATCGTGCTGCCGAAGCCAAGCAGGATTTCGGCGTAGCGCACGCGATCCTCGATGTCCGCAATGGCGGCGGCGTCGCTTCGCGCTTCCGCCAGATCGGCGATCCGGCCGTTGAGCCACCATGCCAACGGATTGAACCAGAACGCCGCGCGATTGATCGCGGCGAGCAACAACACATAGAAATCCCGGCCGCCGATGTGGCACATTTCATGCGCCATGACGGCCCGGCGCTGTGTTGCGTCCCACATGACATAGCTCTGCGGCAGCACGATCGTCGAGCCGAACGTCACCGGCACGTTGACACGAGCGCTGACCCGCACGTCGCAGCCCGCCGTCCAATCCTCGTAGATCGGGGTGGCCGACCGCCGAAGTCTCCAGGTCAGCGCCGCCCCGACCAAGAGCCGAAGCGCGAGGAAGGCGGCGACGCAGACGTAAATCCATGTCGCGGCGCCCCGCCAATCGATCGGCGCGATCGGTGCAGCGGCGGCAGCCGTGGGGACGACCGGCAGTGCGGGCGCCGCAAAGAAAGCCACCATGCCGGCCGGGAGCGCTTCGGGAATCGGCAGAGCGGGCGCGGAGATGGGGAGGTTCGTCCAACCGATCAGGAACGGCATCAACAGCGACACGGCCAGGACCGACTGCCAGATCGCCATCTGAATATGCGGATTGGTCACGCGCAGCAGCTTGACCCCGAGCCCGATCACCAGTCCAAGCACCAGCGAACGCATTGCTGCTTCCAGGATCAACGGCAACATCACTTCCTCGCGCGTTTTGCCGCCTCGATTTTGGTGGCAATGACGTCCAACTGCTCCTTGCCCAGCATTTTCGCGTCCACGATTCCGACCACGACCTCTTCAATCGAACCGTTGCAGAACCACTCCGCGATGCGGTGGACGGCCTTTGCCGCGACGCGCCGACGTTCGTGCCGTGGCCGATAGACGTAAGTCCGGCCCTGCGTGCTGTGGCTGACAAAACCCTTTTCTTCGAGCCGCCGCAGCACCGTGCGCACAGTCGACTCTTTGAGGCGCCGATTGAGCCGCTCTCGCACCAGTTCCGCGGTGATCGGTGCATGCGTCCAGACCAGTTGCATGACCTTGCGTTCGAGTTCACCCAAATCCGGCAATTCATCGGCCATATGTCTGCTACCTATATTAACGCTACATCACGTAGCACATGTTCCGAGGACTGGCAACCATTTTTTGGATTTCGCAGGGCGGCGCGAGAACCGCCCGAGTCCGTCGCTGCAAACCCTTAAGGTCAACCCCGTCGACCGCGGCAGCGGATCGCCGGACCGGTGAGCACGAACTCCGAGTCGACCCGTCGTTAGGCTTGCGACAAGGCCGCGGTCACCCCTTTTGCGCTATCGGCGTCAAAGCAACGTCAGGGCGGTTGTTCTGTCCGATGAAACGCTTGGAGGCGCTGAGGCAGGTAGCGGGCTCGGCAATAGCGTCCGGTGCCAGCCCGAAGTCCGCTCAGGTCGGCCGTGTCCGTTGCAGTATATCAGGCGCTGCCCCGTACCCCCTCAGCGGAGTTGAGCGGACGTCGGCGACCGTCGGCGTCTACGACAACAGCGGCGACCAGGCCGGGTCGGAGGCGTAGCTCGGTGTCGGCACGCGCAGCTGGTTGCGGCCGGAAATGTCGATCGTGTAGAGCGACGGGCCGGGACCGCCGATCTGGTCGCTGAAATACATGATGACGCGGCCGTTGGGCGCAAACGTCGGGCCTTCGTTGTGAAACCCTTCGGTGAGAATGCGCTCGCCGGAGCCGTCCGGCTTCATCACGCCGATGGCGAACGCATTGGCGGTCTGCTTGGTGAAGGCGATATAGTCGCCGCTCGGCGACCACACCGGCGTCGAGTAGATGCCGTCGCCGAAGCTGATGCGGGCCGCCGGCCCGCCGGCCGCCGGCATGACATAGATTTGCGGCTGGCCGCCGCGGTCCGAGGCAAAGCAGATCTTGGTGGCGTCGGGCGAATAGCACGGCGAGGTGTCGATCGCCTGCGTGTTGGTCAGCCGCGTCGTCGCCTTCGAGCGCAGGTCCATGACGAAGATGTTGGAGTTCGAGCCTTCCTGCAGGCTCATGATCACGCTCTGGCCGTCCGGCGAAAACCGCGGCGAAAAGCTCATGCCGGGGAAATTGCCGACGATCTCGCGCGCGCCCGAGGTGATGTTGAGCAGATAGACGCGCGGATCGCCCTCGCCGTAGGCCATGTAGGTGACTTCCTGGCTCGACGGCGAGAACCGCGGCGTGAGCACGAGTTCGTCGCCGCGGGTCAGGTACTGCACGTTGGCGCCGTCCTGATCCATGATGGCGAGCCGCTTGATGCGCCGCTCCTTCGGCCCGGTCTCGTCGACGAACACGACGCGGCTGTCGAAATAACCCTTGGCGCCGGTGATGCGCTCGTACACGGCGTCCGAAATGATATGCCCGAGGCGGCGCCAGTTGTCGGGCGTGGTCAAGTATTGCTGGCCGGCGCCGAGCTGCTGGCCGGCGAGCACGTCCCACAGCCGGAATTCGGCCTTGAGCCGGCCGTCGCTCTGCCGGCTGACGCGCCCGGTGATTAGCGCCTGGGCATTGATGGTGCGCCACTCGGCAAAATTCGGCACGGTATCGAAATTCACGATCTTCTCGATAAACGCCGACGGATCGATCGGAACGAACAGCCCGCTGCGCTGCAGGTCGGCGGTGATGATCTGGGTGATGCCGTGCGCGGTGTCGGCGTCGCCCGCGGTGCCGGGAATCAATTCCGGTATCGCGATCGGCATCGGCTGAAAATTGCCCTCGGTGATGTCGAGGCGCACGCTCGCGGCGGCGTGGCGCACGGGAAGCATCACGGCCGCGCCGCAGGCGGTCAGCGCCAGCACACGGCGTCGTGTCAGCGGAGGATGATGGACAGCGGAGGTGAAGGTACGACTCATGGCGTTGGCGTCGCTTATCAGTTGGACAGATCACGTGGATTGAAATTGACGGTGATGTCGCGCCACTGCGCGTAGTGCTCGGGCTTGAGCATGGTGAACGGCTGGCATTGCAGCAGCGCGCGCTTGCCGCTCTCGGCGAGCGCCGGGCCGAGCGGCGACGCCGAGCCGGCGACCACGACCGGCTGCGCCGCCAGCGAGCCGTCCGGCCGGAACAGCACGCGCAGCTCGACGTAGATATTGGAATCGCTGTCGATCCCGGGCGGCGGACTCCAGCACTCGCGGATGCGCTGACGCAGCGCGTCGATTTCGCTCTGCGACAACTGCGCGTCCGGCGCCGCGTTCGGCGCGCCGAGGCTCGCCTCCTGGTTCAGCGCGCTGCCGGCCGCCAGTTCGCGGCGCGGATCGCGATGATCGAGCAGTTGGGCGATCTCGCTGGCGTCGTATTTGGGCGTTTGCTGCGTCTCTTTCTGTTCGCGCGGCTTCGGCTTTTCTTCCTTCTTCAACAGGTCGGCGATCTTGTCCGGCTTGAATTGCGGCTCCTTCTTGTCCGGCTTTTCCGCGGTCTTCGGTTCGGGCTTGGGATCCGGCTTCTGCTCCGGCTTCGGCTGCGGCTTGGGCGGAGCGGAATCGGTTTTGATCTCCGGTTTCGGCGCCGCCTTCGGTGCGACTTGCTCGACCTGTTTCGGCACGTCGATCTTGTCGGCGAGCGGTTTCGGCTTGTTGTGGTTCGGCGCGTTCTTTTGGCCGAGCGCGGCGCGCGAGACGTCGTTGGCGGTGACGATCGTGACCGGCACCAGGTTCGACAGGTCCACGCTCGGCTTCGAGGAGGCGAGCGTGATGAAGCCGGCGACAAAGATCGCCACGTGTCCGCAGCCCGATATGATCCAGTCGGACCGCACCCCTATTTCCCCTGCTTCTCGTTCTCGTCGGTGATGTTCAGCACCGTGCCCATCCCGGCGTCGTGCAGCCGCCCCAGAACCCGTGCCACCTCATCATAGCAAAGCTCCTTGTCGGCGTTGACCCACACCGTGGGCGGCGGCTGGCCGGGCGCGTTGGTGGTCTTGATCGCCGCGAACTTGGCCGCGATCTGGTCGAGCGTGATCGGCGTCTTGTCGACGAACATGTCGGCTTCGCTCGAGCATTGGCCGCCGCTCTTCTTCAGGGTGAAGGTGAGCGGCGCCTTGTCGGCATTGAGCGTCGTGCCGCCGCGGGTATCGGGCAGATCGACGCGGATGGTGAGCGTCATCAGCGGCGCCGTCACCATGAAGACGATGAGCAGGACCAGCATCACGTCGACGAACGGCGTGACGTTGATCTCGCTCATCACCGAGCGGCGGCGGCGACCGCGCCGGCCGGCCGATGCTGGGCTCGCGACGCTTGCGGCCATGGCGCTGCCCTCATCCGCGCTCGTCGATCTGCCGCGACAGGATCGCCGAGAATTCGTCGGCAAAGCCTTCCAGGCGCTGCGCCTGGCGGTTCACCTCGACCGTGAACTTATTGTAGAAAATCGTCGCCGGGATGGCGGCAACGAGGCCGATTGCGGTCGCGAACAACGACTCGGCAATGCCGGGGGCCACCACCGCCAGCGAGGTGTTCTGCGAGGCCGCGATCGACTGAAAGCTCGACATGATGCCGACCACGGTGCCGAACAGGCCGACAAACGGGCCGGCCGAGCCGACCGTCGCCAGCACCAACAATCGCCGCTCCATGTGCTCGATCTCGCGCGAGATGGTGACGTTCATCTTCTTCTCGATGCGCGTCTGCAAGCCGGCGAGCGAGCGCACCTGGGCCTCGATGCTGCGCTTCCATTCCTCCCAGGCGGCGACGAACAGCGCGTCGGTGGAATGGCCGTTGGCGCTGGCGAACGTTTTGTAGAGTTCCTCGAACGACTGCTCGCCGGACCAGAACGCCTGCTCGAAATAGTCGCCGGCCTTACGGACGCGGGCGAACAGGCGGGTCTTGTTGAGAGCGATGGCCCAGACCCAGACCGAGGTCAGAAGGAGCCCCGCCATCACCAGCTTGACGATCCAATGGGCGTGCCAGAACAGGGTCACAAGCTCGAGGCTGGACGATGACATCAGGCGTCCTTTGCGCGTCGTTGCGGCGGCGGCCGGATCGAGCCGCAGCCGGACGATCGGGCCGCGGGCCATGCCGTGCGCGGTGCGCGCCGGGGCCTAAAGGTAAAGGCCAAGCAGCCGCATCGCGCGCGCCGACCAAGACCCGAAATTTCGCGAGGACCCCAAAAAGCCGGACCCGCCACCGGCGAGCCGGAAATCAGTCGCGAAACTTGTCCAAACTAGGGCGCAACACCGGTCTTCCCGGCTAACGAAGCCCGAGCGTGCTTAATGGGGGGTTAATAAGGAGAGCGCAGGTCCTGCGACACGATCGGCCGGTCGCAAAAATGCGAAAGCCGCCCGCGCGATACGGCGGGCGGCCCGATAAATGTGCCACGCGCTTGGAACTTGCGCTCACGGGGTTTGCGGCTGCGGCTCCTGCCCCTGACCGGAAGAGCCCGTCCGGCGCTCGGCCATGAACTGGTCGAACTCGGCGCGGTCCTTGGCGAAGCGCAGCCGCTCGAGAAATTCCTTGAACTCGCGCTGCTCGTCTTCAAGTCGCCGCAGCGTTTCGGAGCGGTATTCGTCGAAGGCGCGGTTGCCGCTCGACGGCGGTCCACCCCAGAAGAAGCCGGGACCGCCGCGTTGTCGCGCGCGGTCCATGCGGCCGCGCAGCCGTTCCATTTTCTCCTGCATGCGCTCCATTTTCGACTGCCAACGGCCCATATTGTCTTGCCAGTGGCCGCCGCCGTTATGACGCCAACATCCCATTCGTCCACTCCCGAGAATGAAAGCGAGGGTCACAAGGCCGAGCGGCCACCAGGCGATGAAGCCGAGAATCATCAGCGCGATCCAGGCCGGTTTTCCGAGTTCGTCGAGTTGATCTACGACCACCATGGTGGTACCTCGCTTGTGAATGTAAATAACATTTACATTGGGTCGAGCCACTGTCAAGGGGGTTGGCACCCCATTATTCACTGCGCTCATCAGGGCGGTTGTTCGGCCGCCGTCGCAAATCCGAGCCCGCGCAGATAGACCAGAACCCCGGCCTCAAGTAGCTCTTCCGCCGCCATCGGCAAGGTGCGCCGCGCGGCGTCGCCGCGGCCGAACAGCGACGCGACGCCGTGCGACAGCGACCAGATATGCAGCGCGACCATGAGCGTCGGCGGGCGTTTCGCCGGCGGCATTTGCGCGCAAATCTTTTCGGCCGCGCCGCGCAGCACCGCGAAAGCGCGGTCGCCGGCCTCGCGCAGTTCCGGGC
>JASHSE010000588.1 GCA_030036975.1 Xanthobacteraceae bacterium
CGTCTATCCGAAAATCCTGGTGGCGATCCTGATCGTGTTCTTCCCGGTCATGGTCAACGTGCTGACCGCGTTGCGCAGCGTCGACCCCGACTTGATCAACCTCGCCCGCGCCTTCAAAGCAACACGGACGCAGATTTTCTGGAAAGTCGAGTTTCCCGCCTCGCTGCCGCCGATGTTCGCCGGCTTGCGCATCGGCGCGACGCTTGCGGTGGTCGGCGTCGTGGTCGGCGAACTGGTCGGCGGCAACGTCGGCCTCGGTTATCTCCTCACCTTCGGCGAAGGCCAGGCCAACACGCCGCTGGTGTTCGTCTGCATCGTCATGCTGACGCTGGTCGGCGGCATCGCCTACCTCGCCGTCATCCTGGTCGAACGCCGGGTGCTGCATTATCTGCCGGCCCGGAGCGTTGGCGGCGATCTGTGATGACGTGACCAGGCTTGTTGAAGCGGATGGCGCGTCCTATCATTTGCAGGGTACCGGATTTGGAGAAAAGCTTGATGGTGGGCGCCTTGCGCCAGAGTTCACCCATGCTTTCGGTCGCATCGTTCCGCACCTGGCTGGAATCGCGACCGGACGAGGAGCATTGGGAACTGATCGAGGGCGTTCCGATGATGATGACCCCTCCGAACCGGCGCCATCAACGGATCGCCAGCAACCTCGAAGCGCTGCTGAACACCGCGCTCAAGCGCCACAATCCGGCGTTCGCTGCCTATCACGACATCGGCGTGAACATCGTCTCGACGGTACCGTATGATCCAGAGCCGGACGTTGCGGTGATACGGGAGGACGAAAATCCCGACCCACGTTACGCCGAGCGGTTTTATCTGGTAGCCGAAGTGTTATCCGAAAGCGATAAGGCGATCATCGAGAGCAAGCGATACGCCGCTCGGCTGAGTCCGCGGGTGCACGCCGCTCTCAAGACGGAAAATGCTCGGCGTGCCAGTCGGCTTCGAGCTCGGGATTGATCTTGCCGTCGATCACGAACACGCCGGGCGCGCCGTCGGCGACCCAGGCTTTCAGCGGCTCGAGATCGGCGAGCGTGCGCACGGTCGCGCCGCGGGCGCCGTAGCCGCGTGCGATCGCGGCAAAATCGGTTTCGGGGAACTGCACGATGTCGACGGAAAAGCCCTGGCGTCGGAAATAGTGCACCTCCGCCGCATAGGACGCATCGTTATAAACCAGGATGCACAGCCGCAACCCGAGACGGATGGCGGTTTCGAGGTCTGCGATCGACATCAGAAAGCCGCCATCGCCGGTGCCGAGCACCGCGAGTTTTTGCGGATTGGCGATGGCAAGGCCGATCGCCGAGGCAAGGCCGAGCCCGACCGATTGGAACGAGTGGCTGAGACACGAGGCGCGCGCATTCGGCACGCGCAAATAGCGCGGCACCCAGCCGCAGAAATGACCCGAGTCCGACGCGACGACGCGGTTAGCCGGCAGAATGGCGTCGACCGCTTTGCTCAGCGTGCGCGGGTCGATGAAGTCCTTGCCGGACGTGTCCGAATGCGGGAAGTGATGATTGTCGCCCGAGCGGATGCGCTCGCGCATCGCATTGCTGCGCCGGCCCCCTCCCTGCCCTCCCCCGCTTGCGGGGGAGGGTTGGGTGGGGGCTCCCCCGCTTGCGGGGGAGGATTGGATGGGGGCTAGTCCGCGGCGGCCAAGTTCGGCCAACAGAAGCTCCGCCGTCGCCTTGGCGTCACCCTGCATGGCGATCTGCACCGGCATCTGATAGCCGAGCTTGGCGGTTTCGACATCGACCTGCGCCACCACCGCGCCGGGCGCGATGAGCTTGCCGCGTTTTGTCGTCCATGGCGTCAGGCTCGCCCCGAAGGCGAGGATGAAATCGCTTTCCGAAATCAATTCATCGGCGACCGGTGACGAAAAGCCGCCGCTGATGCCGACCGACCACGGATTGCCGGCGAACAGGCCGTGGCCGCACACCGAAGTTGCGAACAGCGCTCCGACCGCGTCGCCGAGAGCGACGAGGGCTTCTTCAGCGCCGGAGATCACGGCACCGCGGCCGCCGAGAATGAGCGGCCGCTCGGCGCGGAGGAGCGCATCCGCTAATCGCTCGACCAGGCGCGGGTCGGGCTGCGGGCGCCCGGGCGCCGGCGGCAGTTCGAGCGGGGGCAGATTCGAGGCGAGTGGCGCATGCTGCACGTCGAGCGGCATGCTGAGCACCACGGTTTGCCGGTCGCGCAGCGCGCGGGTCACCGCGCGCAGGGTATCGTCGCGCGCCGAAGCAACCGTGTGCAGCCGCTCCGACACGGCGCCGACCGCGCGGACCATCTCGGCCTGCTCGATGTAAAAATTGTTCTTCACCGCGCCGTTCGGCACGTCGCCGGCCAGCACCACGAGCGGCGTGCGGCTCTTCGCCGCCTCGCCGATGCCGGTCAGCGCATTGGTTAACCCCGGCCCGGAATGCACGCTCACCAAAGTCAATTCACCGGTCGCCTTGGCATAGGCATCCGCCATGCCAGCGGCGTTGCCTTCGTGCCGCGCCGGGATCAGTTCGACGCCGGCCTGCACCAGCGCGTGTGTGACTTTGAAGTTGGCAGTGCCCAGGAGCCCGAAGCAGCGCCGCGCCCCGTAGGCGGCCAAGTCGCTGGCGATCACCGAAGCGACGGTCGTCGAGCTGCCGCTCATGCGTAAGGTTCCCACGTCCATTTGCGAAGAAAAATCAGCCGATACAAGACGATATTCAATATCGACGCAACGGTGACGGCGCTCGCCCCGGCCACGGCCTTGGTCCGGTGGAATACCTTCAAGCTTGAATATTTAAGCTTGAAATAAATGCCCGGCCGTGCCATGTTGGGAGCGCGAACAGGACGGCGGCACCATGAAGATCGCATGCCTCGGCGGCGGCCCGGCGGGCCTCTACTTCGCCATCAGCATGAAGTTGCGTGAGGCGCGCCACGACGTCACCGTGTTCGAGCGCAACCGCCCCGACGACACCTTCGGCTGGGGCGTGGTGTTCTCCGACGAGACCTTCGAGAACATCGCCACCAATGATCCGCCGAGCGCCGCGGCGATTCGCAGCCATTTCGCCTACTGGGACGACATCGCTGTCTATTATCGCGGTCAGCGCGTGGTCTCCGGCGGCCACGGCTTTTCCGGCATCGCGCGCAAAAAGCTGCTGCTGCTGTTACAGGACCGCGCCCGCGAACTCGGCGTCGATTTGCGGTTTGCGACCGAGATCGACAGCGCCGGCGAACTCGCCAAAAACTGCGACCTCGTCGTTGCCGCCGACGGACTGAACTCGAAAACCCGCCGCGAGTTCGCTGAATACTTCAGGCCGGCCATCGATTTGCGCAAGAACAAGTTCGTCTGGCTCGGCACGCGACAAAAATTCGACGACGCCTTCACTTTCATCTTCGAAGAGACCGAGCACGGCTGGGTGTGGGCGCACGCCTATCAGTTCGACGCCGAGACCGCGACCTTCATCGTCGAATGCGCGGAAGCGACCTGGCAGAAATTCGGCTTCGGCGCCATGAGCCGGGATGAATCCTGCCGCGCCTGCGAGCGCATTTTCGAAAAATATCTCGGCGGCCATAGGCTGATGTCGAACGCTTCACACATCCGCGGCTCGGCTTGGCTGAACTTTCCCCGCGTGCTGTGCGCGAACTGGTCACACCAGAACATCGTGCTGATGGGCGACGCCGCCGCCACCGCGCATTTCTCGATCGGCTCCGGCACCAAGCTCGCAATGGAGAGCGCGGTGTCGATGGCCGACTATCTGCACAGCGAGCCGACGCTGCCGGCGGCGTTCGCCAAATACGAGAACGCCCGGCGCACCGAAGTGCTGCGCCTGCAATCGGCG
>JASHSE010000589.1 GCA_030036975.1 Xanthobacteraceae bacterium
CACCACCGTGCGCTCGATCATGGGATTGACCCGGGCCACGGCGGGCACGATCCGCTTCGCCGGCGCCGACATTCGCGATCTGCCGTCGTACCGGATCGCCAAGCTCGGCATCGGCCTCGTTCCCGAAGGCCGTCAAGTCTTTGCCAATCTCACGGCGCGCGAAAATCTGATCGCGACAGCCGGCAACCGCAGCGCCGCCGCCGCACCGTGGACGCTCGACAGGGTGTTTGCGCTGTTTCCGCGCCTCGCCGCGCGCGCCGGCAGCATGGCGAACCTGTTGTCCGGCGGCGAGCAGCAGATGCTCGCCATTGGCCGCGCTTTGATGACCAACCCGCGCCTGCTCATCCTCGACGAGGCCACCGAGGGACTGGCGCCGCTCATTCGCGACGAAATCTGGCGCTGCCTCGCCGCGTTGCGCGCCGGCGGCCAAGCCATCCTGGTCATCGACAAGAACGTCGATGCGCTGACCCGCATCGCCGACCGCCACACAATTATCGAGCGCGGCCGCGTGGTGTGGACCGGCAGTTCGGCGGACCTGACGGAAGCGGCCGATGTCCAACGCCGCTATCTCGGCATCTGACGCGCCTGTGCCGTCGCGCTTGCGGCGGTGCAGCCGTACCTGATCATCCGATCGCGGGCAGCGCGGCAGAGATCGTTGCAAAACGGGCCGGCTCGAATGGGCCGGCCCGTTCCATTTCCAGCTTCTTGTTTATTCAGTTCCGTGCCGAACGGCGTCCTTGACATCGCCGGCGACCTTGTGCGCGGAGCCTTCGGCCTTATCCAACTTGCCTTCGGCTTCTTTCTCTTTGTCGCCTGTCATCTTGCCGACGGCCTCTTTCATCGAACCTTTGGCTTTTTTCACGGTTCCTTTGAGGTGTTCGCGGTCCATGTGAAACTCCTGCTTATTTTGATGGACAACGTCGAACCGGAAAGCGCGTTCCGAAAATGCCACCGAAACGCCGGCGCAAACAGGCTGCCGCAGCGGTTCCCCTTATCACGATATTTTTCCAATCTGTTCGGCAGGGAACACAGGCTCCGTTCCGCACGTTGGCACCCGGGAATCGCATCGGAGGCTGTCATTGAAGAAGCGCATCGTGCCGGTATTGCTTGCTGCCGCGGCCGCGCTGCCGGCCGCAGCGCCTGCGTATGCCAACTATTACATCGTCAGAGAAAGTCCGGCGGGTCCATGCCGCATCGTCGACGGCAAGCATGCGGACAGCACGCGCATCGTCGGCACCGACCGCTACTATACCGACCGCAGCGTGGCCGAGAAGGAAATGCCGCTGTTGTGCAAATCGCAGTGAAGCAAGCGCGCGTTATACGGAATTCGGCTGATTGATTCCGCGTCATTCCGGGGCGCCGCGAAGCGGCGAACCCGGAATCCATAAGCCCTGCGCTGGGATTTATGGATTCCGGGTTCCTCGCGGAGCTTGTCATCGGGCCGGCCACTTCGGGCCGGACCCGTTGGCTCGGCCCCGGAATGACGAACTGATTATCCGGATCATGTATTAGACCGCAAGCTTGACGAAACAGATCGACGTATCGGTCGCGTCCGGCGCCACCTCGAAGCCGAGCTGGCGGCACATCGCGAGCATGGTGGTGTTTTCGCACAGCACCTGGCCTCCGATGGCGCGGATCCCCTCGGCGCGGGCATATTCGATCAACAATTGCATCAGCTGCCAGCCGAGTCCGTGGCCTTTCAGGTCGGAGCGCACCAGGATGGCATATTCGCCCTTGTCGTAGGCGGAATTGGCGTGCAGGCGCACGACGCCGAGCATCGCGCCGCTGCCTTCGGCGATGGCGATGAACGCCATGGCGCGCGCGTAATCGATCTGGGTAAACCGCGCGATGAAGGAGTGGCTGAATTCCTTGATCGGCGCGAAGAAGCGCAGCCGCAGATCCCCCGCCGTCACGTGGCTCAAGAACTGCGGATAAAGCGCCTCGTCCTCGGGGCGGATCGGCCGGACCAGCGCCGCCGTGCCATCGGCGAGTTCGATGCGCCGCTCCCATTCTTTCGGGTACGGCCTGATGGCGAAACGCGGATGGCCGCACGGCCAGCGTGGTCTTTTGTCGAGCGGCGCGATCGAGATGCGCGCATCGACTGCGACGACGCCGCTCTCGTCGGCCAGCACCGGATTGAGATCGATCTCGCGGATTTGCGGAAAGTCGGCGGCGAGCTGCGCCAGCTTGACGAGCAGAAGCTCGATGGCGCGCTCGTCGGCGGCCGGCACGTTGCGATAAGCCTTGAGAATCCGGGACACCCGCGTGCGGGCGATGAGGCGGCGGGCGAGCGCAAGGTCGAGCGGCGGCAGCGCCAACGCCTTGTCGTCGACGACTTCGACGGCGGTGCCGCCCTGGCCGAACACGATGACCGGGCCGAAGGTCGGATCGTCGGCCACGCCGACGATCAGCTCGCGCGCCTTGGGGCGCACGATCATGGGAAATACCGTGACGCCGTCGATCCGGGCCTGCGGCTTGGCCTCGCGGGCCCGGCGCAAAACGTCGGCAGTAGCCTCGCGCACGGCGCGCTCGTTGCCGAGATCGAGCCGCACGCCGCCGACTTCGGACTTGTGCACGATGTCCGGCGACTGGATTTTGAGCACGACCGGCGTGCCGTCGGCGAGATACGGCTTTGCCGCGACGAAAGCGGCGTCGGCATCGCGCGCCAAAACCGCCGGCGCGATTGGAATCTGATAGGCGGAAAGCACACGGGTCAGCTCGATGGGATCGAGCCAGGTGCGCCCCTCATGCAGCGCGCGATCGAGCACCGGACGCACCGCAGCCGCATCGGGCGCAAAATCCTGCGGCAGGTTCGGCGGCACCGCCAGCAAAAGCTCGCGCGATTGCCGGTGCCGCGCCAGATGCATGAAGCCGCCGACTGCATCGCTCTCGGTCGCGTAGCTCGGGATGTGCGCGGCATCGAATGCCGCTTCCGCCGGGCCGTCTTCGCCGAGCCAGACCGCCAACACCGGTTTCGCCGGGAAGCGCTCGCCGCGATGTTTTTGCGTCACTGCAATCACCGCCTTCGCGGCATCGAGCGGCGCGCCGAGCGCGGTCGGCACGTTCATGACCAGGATGGCGTCGTTGGCGTCGTCGGCGATGAGCTGCTCCAGCGCCGCGGCGTAGCGTGCCGCACCGGCATCGCCGGCGATATCGACCGGATCGGCACGCGACCAGATCGGCGGCAGCGCGGCATCGAGTTTTTGCATCGCGGCCGGCGAAATATCGGCGAGATCGCCGCCGAGATCGGCCAGACGATCGACGGCAAGCACACCAACGCCGCCGCCATTGGTGAGAATGGCAAGACGCTGGCCTGAAAGTTCGGTCACATGGCCGAGCGTCTCCGCCGCGGCGAACAGCTCATCGAGATCGCGCACGCGCAAGAGGCCGGCACGGCAGAACGCGGCGTCGTACACCGCGTCCGACCCGGCCAGGGCGCCGGTATGGGTGGCCGCCGCCTTGGCACCCTGCGCGTGGCGGCCCGACTTGATCACCAGTACCGGCTTGGCGCGCGCCGCCGCGCGCGCCGCCGACATGAACT
>JASHSE010000590.1 GCA_030036975.1 Xanthobacteraceae bacterium
GTTCGCGCTCCTCTGCGCTCAATCTCACAACGTACTTCTTTACCGAAATCTCCTTCCGAGCCATGATCGCCTCCCTCGCCAATAGCGGCCGGCCAAGCGAATCAATAAATCCTTTCAAATTCGTTGAAGCGGGCGACTAGTCCCCTTGGCAGGCCAGGCGTTGGCCGACAGCCTGGTGGAAGTCGAGCGGACGCGCGGCGACGACATCACCGGTGCGCAGAATCAAGATCGGCTTGTCACGTTGGGCATCGGCAATCCGCTGAACTTTCCGATGCCCGGCCGCGACCCGTCGCTGATGGCGGCCATCCAGAACCGGATGAGCGGCGATCAGCACGCCGTCTTCAAATATCCGCACCTCATTGGCGAGCGTGTGCACTTCGACGACCCGCTTCCGCGTCGCGTCGGGGACGCTGTAGAGATTGCCGCCGACGCTCACCATGCCTTCATGTGAGACCCGCCGTTCCAGCTTGAGGACCGATCGGAAGGGCGCCAGCGGCAGTAATTTGAGCTGCGGCTTCTCCTCGGCGAAGGCCTCGTTGACGACGCGCTGGGTGGTGGCGTGAACACGGGGATTGGCAATCGGAACTTACCCTTGCCTGAAATTCAACTCGACGGCGAATCTGATCAATGAGGAGGTTGTCGTTAAATGAAGTTTTTGCTTGATCACGGCGACGGCGTTGGCCACCGTCTTGTAGCTGGTTCCAAGATCAACTGAAATTTCCATCAGGCTTTTGCCCTTGCCGAGCAACGCCATAATCCGTCGCTCTCTTTCGCTGAGGTCGCGCAGCGGGTCTAACTCGGGAGACAATTTCGCCATAACAAGGCTCTGCGCAATTGCCTGACCAAGATACACTTCTCCGGCAAAGGCCTTGTCGATAGCCGTGAGGATCGTGTTTGGATCGTCGTTCTTCGTGACGTATCCGACAGCCCCCTTCTCCAAAGCGGTGGTCACGAAACTCTGCGTTCCGTACATGCTGAGGATGATGATCTTCACCTTAGGGTTGCCGGCAAGAAGCTTTGGAATGATCTCGAAGCCATTCGCGTCGGGCAATCCGACATCGAGGACAATGACGTCAGGCGCGAATGTCTTGCTAAGAGCAACGCCGGCCGCGGCGGAGCTCGCCTCCGCGACCTCGATGTCTGCACGGCGACTGAAAAGCTGGATGCAGCCTTCGCGCACAATTGGGTGATCTTCGATGACGAGAACCTTCATGACGCCATTGGTAGGCATATCACACCCCGACCTGGACCCTCTGCGCCCGCGAGCCCGGTCGGATCGTTTCCACCCCTTCGTTTGACTCAACGGCCAACGGATCGGCCCCCGGTACAAAGACCTCGATCAGGACTCCTTTCTCCGGTCCATTCGCAACGCTCAGTTGGCCGCCTATTTTTCTGACCCGTTCGCTCATGCCAAGAAGGCCGAACCCAAAGCGAAAATTCTGCGACAGGCCGACACCATCATCGGCAATGCGAATCCGCATGCTCTGATCAGCGGCTGCGGTAATCGCGATGGAAGCATGTGTCGCGTGGGAGTGGCGGGCAATGTTGGTCAGACACTCCTGAACGATTCGGTAGATGGCGAGACTGGCCTCTTCGTCAAGAACCGGCCGTCCGGGCGGCGTTCGCAGCTCGCAGCTCAAGCCGCCGTGGTCTGCAGACCAGTCATCGACAAGATGTCCCAGCGCGCTATAAAGACCCATTTGATCGAGCACTATCGGCTGGAGGCGTTCAAGTATAAGGTAGTTCTGCTTCTGGATCATGTCGGTGAGCGAAGATATCGTGCCCGCCCTCTCCGTAATCTTGGCAAAGCGATCCGGCTCGGGCCCGTTCGCGCTTGCTGCCTCGATGATGCACGATGCGGCGGCTCTGATTCCGAACAGCGACGAGCCAAATTCGTCATGCAGCTCGCGCGCCAGCTTTTTGCGTTCGGATTCCTGAATGGACATCAGGCGACCGATAAGTAGGTGGTAGTCGGCCTCGGCCCGCGCAAGCGAGGTCGCCAATCGGTTGAACTCTTGGCCGACATGTTGCAATTCCGCCACGCGAATATCCCCGAGGCGGTCAAATTGACCCTTCTCAAGACGATTGAGCCCTTCGACCAGGTCACGCAGCGGCTTCAACGTGATGTTGGTCGAGAGCCAGATCAACGAAACGATACCGACCGAGATTGCCGAAAGCAGCCCGATCAAAAGGACAAGCTCACCCAGATCTCATCGACCTCGTCGGCTGGCTCGGTAGACATGACGAGTTCGCCGGTGCCTTCCTCCGCGTTCACCACCGGAAAAATCTCCATCGTGCGTGGCGGTTCGAACCAGTTCAAGAACCACGACGGCGCTTCCCGCTCGGGACGCGGCGTAATGAGCTTGCGGACGGGCGAGCCCGGCGCGGGCCGGTATTCAACTCGAACATGACGCACGTGCGATAGCTCTTTCGAGAGCTTGTCCAAGGTGGCGTCAAGATCGGAGGCGGATTTCATGTCATCAAGCGCATGCTGGACGAGAAAACCCGCAGTGGTAATGGCAGATGTGGTCTCGGCCGCGATACGGCCCGGCGCGTCAATGAGTGTCGTCACAATCGCAACGACGATTCCAAGCAACAAAAAAATGGGGGGAATGAGGACGAGGCGCGTTCGAAGCGATGCCGAGGCCTTCGTAAAGTGGAACATTCCCGGGTTCCTTCCACCAACGGCCTTAAAAATAGAATCAACCGACCCGGTTAGTCCATCATTCACGGATTCTCCAGTCGATTATCCGCGTTGCTTTGCGCTCGATGAGACGGGATAGCCATCCGGTCCGCGTGTGCGTTGTGGAATATTTCCTGAAAGATGTGGAAAAACTCCCGATTTTATTATGGATATATTCCCAATATAATTGGAGTTATGGTACTCAGCATAAAAATATTAGGTTATAAACTGCGATTTTCTACCTCTGATCAGGTGCTTTGCGGTAATATGTCGTGGCAATGTGATGACATTCAGGGATCGTAGGAAGGCCATGACGGGCTTCTTCGAAGCCGGATTGAATAATCTGAAGATGCTTGCGGAAAAGAAAAATCCGCGGGAACGAATTGACGTTCAGTGGCGGTGATTGCGATCAGCAGGGATCAAGGCGCAGTTACCTCAGATTTCCGCCGAAGCAAAATGGTTTTGCCGCGCGCGCCCCAGAGATCTTTTCTGAGCAACGAGCGCAGCAGCGGAAGGCCGTAAAGGCAGGCGAGGCAGAGCAAGCCGAGAGCGGCTGCAACGGGACTGCGCGCGACGGTGACGTTCACCGGATGCGGCGTCGCGTGAGCCCGAAGCTCCGCAAGGAATTCAGGCTCATTGACGAGATGGGTATAAGTAAGCCCTGTGTTCTGCGCCAGTTCCTTCAGGTAAGGCTCCTTCACCGATGACAGGTGTTCGTTTCTGTTAATGTGGACATCGCCGAAAGGCGCGTTGCGTGGATTATAGCCGGGGCGTTGCTCCGCACCAGGCGGCGGCAATCCGAATCGACTTTCCTGGAGAACGTCGTCGGGGCCATAAAAGCCTATTTCGCGACCATTATTGTCATATTTCGGGATCGGCGACAGCGCGTAGCCTCCGACGCCAACAATCAGTCCCTTGACCTCTCCTGGCTTGGCATCGAAGACCGGTCCGCCGCTCCAAGGCAGCGGCGGCGCTTCCTGGCCGTCCGTCATGAATACGATATCGGTGTGGAGATCGCTCGCAAGGGCAATGGCGCGATATAGGCCCGATGCGATATGGCTGTCGCCCTCCCAGCCTTCGCGCTAATTGAGCGCATTGACCGCTTCAGTGATGGGCGCAAAATTGCTGCAAACCTCGATCGGATTGAACAGCAGAAAGACGCGCCGCTCCGCGAAAATCGCGAGGCTCAATCGGGATTGGCACGGCAAATCGACGAGCGTCTGCCGCACGATCTTCTTGATCCTATCGAGCCGGCTTTCGGACTTGCCGCGTTCACCATAGTCCCGCGTATTCATGCTGCCGGTAATGTCGACAACGAGCAGAATGTCGACGCTGTCGCGAATGGCCTGTCCGGGCGGTATGACGAGGGCAGCCACGAAGCAAACGAACGCTGCCGCCAAGAGCCAGAAGCGGGCATCCCGGAAGCAGGTTCTGTTCACGGCTCGCCTCGCGGAGTGTTCGGCAGTTCGGTCCATAGCGGACGAGGGCCCTGGCGGCGCTCATCCGGTGTGAAGCCAAAGCTCGGATATTCACGGACGAGCCGGGAGGCGACATCGAAGTTGAACCGCGCGTTCCAGTCGTCCGGATCAAGGCGCATTGCTTCGCGATAGTCTTCTCTCGCAAGGCCGACGAGCGCGCCGGCCGCATCAAAATCGCCGCTTTCAATCTTGTCGAAACCAAGCTTAAGGCGGGCATTGGCTAGGTCATAATGCACAGCGGCGCGCAGTCGGTCGCTGGCGCGAAGGTCGAGCATGCCTGCCAGGGGCTGAGCGTCATCGAGACGACTATGCGTCATGAGAAAATACGCGCGGGCAAAGAGCACTTCCGGCGTCCCGTCCGATGCAATGGCCACGTCCCGGCCTCTGTTCAGGGCCGCGATGGTTCGGTTTCGTGCGGCGTTCATGCCCCAAAGCGCACCGGCAGCGACGGCGGCAAGCGCAAAACCGATGACCACGCAAACAATGACGGTGGTCGTGATGCCGGGTGCGAAATCGCGAATATGGGCGATCAACGCCCGCATTCTTTGCGGTGCGAGGACGGCGGTCATCGCTGGGCTAGCCGTCTTTGTGGCGACGCCATACGCTTGAAGTCTGTTCCCATGACTTTGGCCATGAGAAGGAACAGACAGGCGAAAGCCGCCATTGCGTAAGCGTAGCGCGTCATGTCGCGTCGTGGGATTTGTTCCGTATAGGTGACGGGACGCGTCTCGAGCCGTTTGATCTCATCGACAGCGTCCTCAATCGCAGACGGGCTGTCCGCCCAGAAAATGCGATACGTCACGCCAAGGCTCTTGAAAAAGAGATCCATGTGTCGTTCCGGCTTAGTGTGCGGCGTATCCTCCTGACCAGGCGGAGGCGGACCGAACACGTCTTCATTGCCTTTGCGGGCGCGAAGAAAAAGCCAATAAAGATGCGCATTCTCTCGGCGAAACGCTTCCCGCAGCGAGTCCTGGATACTCAATGCGAAAAACCCCGCGCCGCCGTACTCGCCGTCCGATACGAGGAGGACTGCCGGCGATGTGGCGTTCGGGTCGCGCGCGATCATGCGCACTGCGAGTTCGAGGCCGAGACCTACATTGGTTCCCTCAATACCTGGCCGCATCATTGCACCAATCGCGGCCGTTACTGCGTCGCGATGGCCGCTGATCGGCAGAACGAAGACGGGCGCGGACGAAAATGCAACGACGCCGAACTGGTCGTGCTGACTGCGCGCCACGAAATCCATCAACAGCCGCCCGGCGAGCTGCGTTTTCGACTCCACATTGCCTTCGGCGGTGTCGTCGTTGAGGCTGAAGTCCATGCTCAGACTGCGGTCCATCACTATGACGACGTGCGCCCCGGTCGCAAGCAGCTTGACGGTTTGGGCGAGCCGGTAAGGCCCGGCGAGGCCGATGACCGCGGCGGCAATAGCCAGCGCCGCCATCGCCTTGAGCGCGAAAGCGAGACCCGCTGAAAGGAAATCCCTGGGCACAGCGTCGAGGGAGGGAAATAATGCCCGGCGCAAGGCCGAGACCAGGAAAGGCAGCGGCGCCAGTAGCAGCAGCCAGAGAACATGCGGCTCGGCGACCATGTAATTCATGGTCCTACCCGCTCCGCTGACGCAAGTCGGTTGGAAAAGGCGACCAATGCATCGGCGCCGAACTCCGCCCTCGCACGGGCGACGTCATCGCCGAAGAAGGCCTGCCGTGAACTGCTAAAGAAGAGATTAAATTCATTTTTGAGACGCGAAAACTCCGGCGCGCGGTCGAGAAAATCCTGTAGGTCTTCTGCGAACACCGAGTGCCCGGCCGTTGTGTCAATGGCGCGGTGCAGGGCCAACAGGGCCTCGCGGTACCCCGATTCCTTTTGGCCCGGGCCGAGCAGCGTGCGGATGCGGCGCGCCGCGTCAGTGAAGGGTCGTCCGGGGCGGACAGTGAAAGGCCACCAAGCGAGATGATAAATAAGAAGTCCAGATGCAGCGAGGCATGCTGCCAGGAAGCTGAAGGTCGCAAGCCGTTCGCGGTGCAGATCAATATTCTGCGGGATCTCGTCGGGCTGCATATAGTCGGCGCCAGATGCCTTGGCCGCGGGCTGCACTTCCCGCAGCGGCGAGATGAGGAAGGACCACGGCGGCACCTGCTCTGAAACCGGCTGGCCGCCGGAGGTGAAGGAAAGTGTGAAGCCCGGCACGTCCAAGCGCCGCGAATCAAGCGCTGGGTAGAAATTCTGATAGTCGAAATAGAGACGATAAAGTTTCTCGCCGTTGACAGAGTCTTCCTCGACGCGGCTGCCGATAAGTTCAAGCCAAGCGTTCAGCGGACCGGGCTGCGGCACCGAGGCGGGGAGCAGGTCTACGCCCTTGTCGACAACGACATCCACTTCTGTATGAAGCACGTCGCCTACAAAATAACCGAAAAGCCGCGGCGTCAGCAGCGTAACCGACCTGACCTGTGCCTGGGCGGCGGCCGCGCCAGCCAAGAGCGCAAGTCCAATGTAGGTCCAACGCTTAACTGTGTTCATGTTTCGAGAAGATGCCTGGATAGTTGGTCCGCATCGAATCGATCGAGAAGTTCGAAGGGCGAGCGCCCATAGCGCTGAAACAGCCGATCGAGGGATCGTCGCCGTGCGGCGGCCTGCACCAGCCACCGCCGCCGCAAGGCCGGCCGCATGAAGACCATGCGGCGCCTGTCGGTTTCGAGGTCCCGCACGTCGATCAGGCCGAACGACGGCAAAGCCGTCTCCTCTGCTGAATCGGAAACGACAATAGGCACGACATCGTGGCGCGCAAGAGACTGCAGGACAGACTCGATCGAGATCTCCGGCATGCGAAAATCCGATACCAGGAAGACCAGTTTGACCCTTCCGGCCAGATAGGCTGCGGCGTCGATCAGTCCGGCGGCGCTGCTACGCGTCGGGACAAACCCGTCGAAGCGTCGCTCGATGTCAAGCTCCAGCCCGTTTCGCCTCGCCGCCGGAAAGAAAAAATCCTCACGAACCTGCGTGTCACAGCCGATCAGCCCGAAGGCATCGCCCAGGCGGCGCGCCGAGCGGGCGAGGCACGCACAAAGCTCGTGGACAAGAGCAAATTTGCGCGACGTCCCCTCGAAATCCATAGAGCGAGAGAGATCGACGACGGCATAAAGGGCGATCGCGCGCCTTTCCTCATAGCGCCGCACATAGACGGTCTCGAACGGGTCGCGCAATGTCAGGCGCAAGTCAATCCGGCGCGGGTCTGGTTGCTGCAGATAGGAGACATGATCGAGAAACACGCCCTGGCCACCAGTATGCCGGCTGCGATGCCCACCGATAACGACGCTCTCGGCTCGGCCGCGCGACCGATAGTAGATTTCCGCTGCCGCGTCCGCCGTCATGGCGAGGGGACCACCGCAAAGATCGCGGCGCAGAGATCGCGGGTAAGGTTTTCCTGGCGCATCTCGTAAATTGGATCGAGAAAAATCCGGTGCGCAACGATCTCGACAAACAACGCGCGAATATCCTCTGGGACGAGCATGTCGCGCCCGTTGAGCCAGGCATGGATACGGGCACCGCGCACCAAGAAACTCAGGCCCCGAGGGCTGCCGCCCCCGCGAACGAGGCGCGTCATATCTACGCCTTGCAGCGAAATGCCGGCGGTGGCTGGCACCTGCACCGCCCGCCAGAGTTCAAGGACATATTTCTGCAGTGCCTCTCCCGCATGGACGTTGTTCTGGATGACTGATGCGATCGTCCCGAGTTCTCGGTGATCGACCACGCCCTCCTTCACGGACGCCACAAGAGCATCGACATCGTGAAAGCGCGGATCGAAGACGAGTTGGCGGCGAGTTTGCTGATCGCTGGG
>JASHSE010000591.1 GCA_030036975.1 Xanthobacteraceae bacterium
GGGCCGCGTCGGCGTCACGCTCGGCCGCCATACCAGCGATTACATCACCTCGTTCTATTCGTGGACGCCGTCGGGCTTCATGGTCGAGTACGGCTGGGGTGCGCGCTCCATCGATGTCGACGCCTGGCAGGCCGCCGAGCGCAAGGAGGGCCCGAGCCTATGGGGCCACGACCGCGTCTGGTTGTCGAAAGAGGACAACGAGAAAGCGCGCGCGCTGCGGCTGAAAAACGCCGCCGAAGGCTATCGCCGGCCGGTGCAGGTCATGGATGGCAATTATGAAGTCATGGCCGGCGTCTGCCCATGGTGGGACGCGGTGAAGGCGAAAACCGCGGCGCGATAGCCGTCATTCCGGAGCGCGGCCGAAGGCCGCGAGTCCGGAATCCATAACCCCAGCGCCGGGATTATGGATTCCGGGTTCGCCGCTTCGCGGCGCCCCGGAATGACGGTAAGAATCGGCATGGCTGCCCATACCGAAACCAACAATCCGCACACCCGGCGCATCGCCGAATTCGTCTCCGGCCTGACCTATGCGCAAATTCCCGCCGCGGTGCGCGAGCGCATCAAGCTGCTCATTCTCGATTCGCTGGGCTGCGCCATTTACGGCGCCGATCTGGAATGGTGCCGCATCCTGCGCGGCACGTTGCAAAAGCTCGACGCGACGCGCACCACCTCGATCTGGGGCACCGACGCGGCGCTGTCTTCGCCGCATGCCGCGCTCCTCAACGGCACGCAGGTGCAGGGTTTCGAACTCGACGACGTGCACCGCAAGGCCGTGCTGCACGTCGGCGCGGTGACCTTGCCGGCGCTGGTCGCGGCGGCGGAAAGCCATGCCAAGCTTTCCGGCCGCGATCTTCTCACTGCCGCCGTCGCCGCCTACGAAATCGGCCCGCGCGTCGGCCTGTGCATGGGCCAGGAGCATATCGGCCAGGGCTGGCATTCCGGCGCCACCGTCGGGATTTTCTCCGCCGCCGCGGGCGCGGCCCGCGCGCTGGCGCTCGATGCTGACAAAACCGTCCACGCGCTCGGTATCGCCGGCACCCAATCGTCCGGGCTGATGGCCGCGCAATACGGCGCCATGGTCAAGCGCATGCATGCCGGACGCGCGGCGCAGAGCGGACTTTACGCGGCGCTGCTCGCGCAAAACGGCTTCACCGGCATCGTCGACGTGTTCGAGGCACCGTACGGCGGTTTTTGCACCACGTTCTCGCGCTCGCAAGACCGCTTCAATCTCGCCGAGCTCAGCGCCGGCCTGGGCGAGCGTTTCGAAACGATGCATATCTCGTTGAAGTTCTATTCCTGCGTCGGCTCGAACCACACCACGCTCGATGCGCTGCGCGATATTCGCGCACGCCGGCCGTTCGCGATCGAGGACATCGACGAGATCGTGGTGCACGGCTCGAAGGTCACGGTCGATCACGTCGGCTGGCCGTACCGGCCGGAGGGACTGACCGCGGCGCAGCTCAACTTGCCGTTCTGCGTTGCCACCTTGCTGCTCGAAGGCGACGCGTTCGTTGACAAGTTCGGGCCGACGTGCGTGAGCGACGAGAAGCGGATCGCACTGTCGCGCAAGGTCAAGGTGGTGGAAGATCCTGAGATCACCGCGGCCGGCGCCGCCTTCCGCCACAAGGTGCGCGTCGAGGTGCGCTTGCGCGACGGCTCGATCGAGCGCGAGACGCGTGAAGCGCCGCGCGGCAGCGAACAATCCTTCGCCGGCGCCGAACACATCGTCGCCAAGTTTCGCAAGCTGACGCGCGGCGTCATGCGCCAGGAGCAACAGGACGCGCTGATCGACGCGGTGATGGGGCTCGAAGAGTTAGCCGACAGCCGTGCGTTGATTCCATTGCTGCGCCCCGACGAGGGGGCCGCGCCAAGCGCGGCCCTCGAAGGGTGACGGGATCACGGAATCTGGCTAATGTCTTCCGCTCAACGGGACAAGAAAAATGGAATTTGGAATTTTCGATCACCTCGACCGCGCCGGCACGCCGCTGCCGGATTATTATGAAGACCGCCTGAAAATCGTCGAGGCGTTCGACCGCGCCGGCTTCTACGGCTATCACATCGCCGAGCATCACGCGACGCCGCTCGGCATGGCGCCGTCGCCCAATATTTTCCTCGCCGCGGTGGCGCAGCGCAGCCGACGGCTGCGCTTCGGCCCGATGGTCTACGTCGTGCCGCTCTATCATCCGCTGCGGCTTGTTGCCGAAATCTGCATGCTCGACCAGATGAGCGGCGGCCGGTTGGAAGTGAGCTTCGGCCGCGGCGCCTCGCCGATCGAACTCGGCTATTTCGACGTCGATCCGGCGCAGGCGCAGGACCTCTACAACGAAGCCGTCGAGGTCATCCTGCGCGGCCTCACCGGCAAGACGCTCGATTTTCACGGCAAGCACTTTACCTTCGACAACGTGCCGATGGAGCTTGCGCCGCTGCAAAAGCCGCATCCGCCGATCTGGTACGGCGCCCACGCGCCCGACAGCGCCGCGCGCGCGGCGCGCCGGCGGCTCAACATCGTCAACCTCGATCCGACCGACGAGGTGTGCCTCACCGTCGCGGGCTACCGCAAGACTTGGTTTGAGACGCAAGGCGCCGCGCCGCTGCCCAAGATCGGCCTCGGCCGCTTCATCGTCGTCGCCGACACCGACGCCCAGGCGATGCGGCTCGCCAGCCGCGCCTACGCGCCGTGGCATGACAGCTTCACGTTTCTGCCGCGACTGCACGACCGGCCGCAGAGCCATCCGCGCCCGGCCGAGTTCACAGCGCTGGTGGCGCGCGGCCAAGGCATTGCCGGCTCGCCCGCCACCGTGCGGCATCATCTGCAAGCGCAGCTCGACCAGACCGGCTGCAATTACGTGGTCGGCCAGTTCGCCTTCGGCGACATGACGCGCGGCGAAGCGCTGCGCTCGATCGGCCTGTTCGTCGACGACGTGATGCCGGCGCTGCGCAGCGTCATTCCGGGGCCGAGCGCAGCGAGGAGCCCGGAATCCATAACCACCGGTCCATAAAAATTCTGCTCATGCAGGGTTATGGATTCCGGGCGCGCCGCTGTCGCGGCGCCCCGAAATGACGAAGGTCATTTATCCCTGGTCGCTTTCAGGTGCGCAAAAACCTTGGCGCGCAACGCGGCCTGGTCCTCGGCGCGCCATGTGCGGAAACCTTCGCCGCACTTGAAGCCGAGCTTGCCGTCGGCGACGAGCTTTTGCAGATAGGGCGACGCGCCGGGCCGGCTGTCGATCGCCGGCAAAACGATTTCGTGGATGGCGAGCGTCAGATCGGTGCCGACCAGGTCGGCATTCTCCAGCGGCCCGAGCACGGCAATGCGGCGGCCGAACGAGGCCTTGATCACGGCATCGACGGTTTCGGCATCGCAGATGCCGTTTTCGACGAGCGAAATCGCCTCGCGCCACAGCGCGTGCTGCAGCCGATTGCCGATGAAGCCCGGCACGTCTTTTTTGACGTGCGCCGGCTTCTTGCCGGCGGCCTGGTGCAGCGCCATCGTCCAGGCCGCCGCCTCCGGCGCGGTCCATTGCGTCTCGATGACTTCGACCAGCGGCACCAGGAACGGCGGATTCCACCAGTGTGTGCCGAGCGCACGGTCGCGCCGTTGCAAGCCTTGCATGATCGCCGTGATCGGAATGACCGAGGTGTTGCTGGCAAGGATCGTGTCGGGCCGCACGCGCCGTTCGATCTCGGCGAACAGCTTTTGCTTGAGCGCCAGATTTTCCGACACCGCTTCGACCACGTAATCGGCATCGCGCACGGTGTCGGCAAGGTCGAAGCAAGACGTCACCCGCTCCACCGCGCTCTCGTCGTCGCCGAGATCGCGCAGGTTGGCGGCGATGCGCGTTTGTGCCGTGTCGAGATTTTGCACGACGGTGTCGGTGATCGTCACCTCGTGGCCGGCGAGCGCAAACACCTGCGCGATGCCGTGGCCCATGAGCCCGGCGCCGATTACGGCGATTTTGGCTTTGCTGGTTTCAATCACGCCGACAAACTCAGCTTAGCCCGCCGTATAACCACCGTCGGCGTAGAGAACATGCCCGGTGTAGAAATCCGAAGCTTTGGAGGCGAGGAACAAGAGCGGCCCGGCCAAATCTTCCGGCTCGCCGAGCCGGCCCTTCGGCACGCGGGCCAAAAAGCCCTTGCGCACATTGGTCGAGCGTTCGTTGTCCTCGTACATCCAGGCGGTGAGCGGCGAGCGGAACACCGTCGGCCCGATGGCATTGACGGTGATGCCGGTGTCGCCCCATTCGCAGCCGAGCGCCTTGGTGATGCCGTCGATCGCCGATTTCGAGGCGCAATAGGCCGTGTAGCCGGCCGGATGGCCGAGGAGCCCGCGCGCCGACGACATCAGGATGACCTTGCCGCCGCGGCCCTGCTTGAGCATCTGCCTGCCGGCGGCGCGCGCCATCAGCCACGATTGCGTGACGTTGACGTCCATCACCTCGGCAAAATCCTCCGGCTTCTGGTCGACGATCTTCTGCACCTTGTTGATGCCGGCGGCGAGCACCAGAATGTCGACACCGCCGAAGTTTTGCACCGCGGCCTGCACGATCCTCTCGCAGTTCGCCGGTGCGCTCGGACGCAGGTTGACGGCCTCGACTTTGGCGCCGAGTTTTTGGCATTCGGCCGCGACCTTCTTGAGCGCCTCCACGCCGCCCGCGGCAAGCACGACATTACAGCCGGCGCCGGCCAGCACTTTCGCCGCCAGCGCGCCGAACGCGCCGGTCGCGCCGGTGACGATCGCGGTCTTGCCGCGCAGGTCGAACAGCGACAGCGGATTTTTCAGGATGTCTTCGGACATGATTAGCTCACCGTCTTTGATTTCCCTCCCCCTGAAAGGGGGAGGGTTAGGGTGGGGGTCCGCGACCCAATCGCTTGCGCAAGCGTATGCGACAGACTCCCACCGGCTCGCTTCGCTCGCCACCTCCCCCTTTCAGGGGGAGCATGATGGCGTCACTTCACCGGCGCGACCGCGACCGCGATGGTGCAGACCTCGTTGGAGCGGTTGACGATCTCGCGGCTCTCGTTGGGACCGATATAGACGCTGTCGCCGGCGCGCGCGACCGTTTCCCTGCCGCCCGCAATCACCGTCAGCTCGCCGGAAAGGATGTAATAAATCTTCTCCGGCGGCGAGGCGTCCGGGCCGGCGCCGCCGCCCGGCAGAAAATGCGAGATGCCGAATACCAACGCCTGCGAGCCGCCCATCTCGGCGCCGTACACGCGGAACGATTTGTAGCCGCGGTGGTTCGGCGCCTCGTAGGACTTCGCTTCGGAAAATTTCCGCACAATCATGCGAACTTCTCCCCTTTCTCGATCCGGTAGCTGCCCTTCGGATCGATGATCGCCACGAGCCGAATGATGCAGCCGTCGCCGCGCTCCCAGTTCCAGGGAAACAGCGCGAAGGTGCAGCGCCGGCCGGTGACCTTGTCGATGTCGCCGCCGACATTCTCGATGCCCAGAATGCCGTTCTTGAACAGGATGCGATGCACCGGCTCCCAATCGGGAAAATCGTCCTTCCAGTCGCGGCCGCCGGACCATTTTTTATATTCGGCGGCGAGGTGCGGGTGCAGCGGTCCGTTGCGCTGCGGCCCGATCGCGGTGGCGAGCGGATGGTCGTTGGCCTGGGTGTCGTGGCCGATCACCTTCACCTTCTTCTCGACGAACCATTCGCCGGCCGACGGCACGAAGCCGGGCGCGTAGCAGAAATAGTCCTCGCTGTCCTCGTAGAGCTTGTGCCAGCCGGTGTTGACGATGACGACGTCGCGCGGCCGGACGATCTTGCCGGCCGCCTTTTCCAGATCGTCGTAGGTGATCTGCTCCCATTTCTTCTTCGGGATCGACACCACGATGCCGGAGCCGAAGAAATGCGGCAGCGGCACCTCGTCGATGAAGGGGAGCCCCTGCACCACGTGGGCCGGCGCGTCGATGTGGGTGGTGTTGTGCATCGAGGTGGTGATGCGCTGCGACAGCACGCCGGATTTGGCCATGTAGTGGATGCGCTCGATCTTGACGTCCTCGAAATACGGCCAGTTCGGCGATTGATAGCCGAAGCGATGGGACAGGTTATAGAACTCGAGTCCCATCGAATTGTCGAGGTTCTCCTCCATGGCGACGCCGCGGATTTTCTTGACCACCAAATCCTCCCTCGCAACTCGGCTGCTCGGCCCGGGCGCTTATAGCATTGCGCCGTATACCATTGCACCGGTTATCGGTTATAGACCCTACGGCAAACACCGAGAAAGGCATGGTCAAAAAGATCGCACTCGAGGAGCACTTTCTGTCGCCCGGCCTGATCGAGTACTGGCGGCCGACCATGAGCGAGGTGCCGCCGGCGCACGGCGAATATCTTTTTCGCAACCTCACCGATTTCGGCGAGCTGCGCTTGCAGGCGATGGAGCGCGCCGGCATCGCCCGCGCGGTGCTGTCGATCGCCGGCCCCGGCGTGCAGGCCGAGCGCGACGCCGCGGCGGCGACGCGCCGGGCGCGCGAGTCGAACGATTTTTTGGCCGCCGAAATCGCGAGACGGCCGGATCGCTATTCGGGCTTCGCCCATCTGGCGATGCAGGACCCGCGCAGCGCTGCCGACGAGTTGGAACGCTGCGTGCGCGAGCTAAAATTCTGCGGCGCCATGATCAACGGCCACACCCACGGCCAGTATCTCGATCACCCCTCGCTGCATCCGTTCTGGGAGCGCGCCGAGGCGCTCGGCGCGACGATCTATCTGCATCCGGCCGATCCAGTGGCGCAGCCGTCGGTGCTGTCCGGCTACAAGATGCTGATGCGGCCGATGTGGGGCTGGGGTTTCGAGACCGGCTCGCACGCGCTCCGCCTGATCGTCGGCGGCCATTTCGACCGCTTCCCAAGGAGCCGGCTGATGATCGGCCATCTCGGCGAGACGCTGCCGTTCCTGCTGTGGCGTTTCGACAGCCGCGCGAAGTTTCACGGCGTCAAGCTCAACAAGCCGCCGTCGCAGTATATCCGCGAGAACATCGTTGTGACGACGTCCGGCATGTGTTCGGCCGAGCCGCTCAACTGCTCGCTCGCCGCGCTCGGCGCGGAACGCGTCATGTTCGCCGCCGACCATCCGTTCGAGGACGCCAAGGAGGCCGGCGAGTTCATGGACCATGTGCCGCTTGCGGAGGACCTCAGGCAGGATGTCGCCTTCGGTAATGCGGCGCGCTATCTCGGGTTGCCGAAAACCTGAAAAGTGTCGGTAATTCCGCGGTTCCCGCGACGCTCTGGAGAGTTTCCAAAGCCGCCGAAGTGTTGCACATTGCCGGTCGCGGAACCGCCGTCCCGGACCATAGCGTCCGGCCTATATCACGCGCCCGCATAAGATTGCAGGAGGAAGCCGATGTTCAAGAATCTGGCCCTCGCACGGGTGAAGTTGCCGGTCATCCTGTTCGGCGCCGCGCAACTCCTCAAACACGCGGCGCGGCGCAACGCCGATTTCCGGGCGCGCGTCAAAGAGCACAATTTCGTGGCGCAGATCATGACGCGCAACGAGGAGATCGGGCGCTGGTTTGCGTTCGACAACGGCAAGATCACGACCGGCGCCGGGCTGCACCAAAAGCCCGACATCAAGCTGATGTTCAAGAACGCCAAGGTCGGCGCGGCGCTGCTCATGCCGCCGATCAACTGGCTCGATCAGATCAACGCCCAGAAGGATTTCGTGCTCACGGTCGAGGGCCCCGACGCGCTCACCAATTGGTTCGCCCAGACCTTGATGCTGGCGCAGTCCGCCGGCCTGAAATACGGCACCACGATGCGCGACGGCACGACGCGCTATTGCAACATGACCAATGGCGGGCCGGTGTTCGTCGACGTGCGTGACGGCAAGATCGTGCGCATGACGCCGATCGATTTCGCCGAGGCGGACGGCCCGTCATGGACCATCGCCGCCAAAGGCCAGACACTGACGCCGCCGCGCAAGACCACGCTGGCGCCGCACGGCCAGAACGCCAAATCGATCGTCTATTCGCCGGACCGCCTGCTCTATCCGATGAAGCGCGTCGACTTCGACCCGAACGGCGCGCGCAATCCGCAGAACCGCGGCAAGTCCGGCTACGTGCGCATCTCCTGGGATGAGGCGATCAAGCTCGTCACCGACGAGATCAAGCGGCAAAAACGCGAATACGGCCCGGGCGCCATCACGTTCTCGCACGGCTCGCATCATACCTGGGGCAATGTCGGCTATTACCTCTCGGCGCTGTTCCGCTTCGCCAACGCGGTCGGCATGACGCGCATCCACCACAATCCGGATTCCTGGGAGGGCTGGTACTGGGGCGCCGTGCACCACTGGGGCTACACGTTGCGCGTCGGCCAGTCGGAGACCTACGGCACGGTCGAGGACTGCCTGCAGAACTGCGAGATGGTGGTGTTCTGGGCCGCCGACCCGGAATCGACCTCAGGCTCCTACGGCGCGCAGGAAGGCACGACGCGCCGGCAATGGCTTAAAGATCCGAAGCTCGGCATCAAGGTCGTCCACGTCGATCCGTACTACAACGCCTCGGCGCAATTCCTGCCCGGCAAATGGTTCGCGCCGAAGCCCACCACCTCGATCGCCATGGCGATGGCAATCGCCACCGTGTGGATCAAGGAGGACCTCTACGACAAGGACTACGTGAAGACCCACACGGTCGGCTTCGACAAGTGGAAGGCCTATCTGCTCGGCGAAGAGGACGGCATCGCGAAGACGCCGGAGTGGCAGGAGAAGGAAACCGGCGTGCCGGCCAAGGACGTGCGCGCGCTGGCCCGCGAATGGGGCAAGAAGCGCGTCTATCTCGCGCCCGGCGGCTGGGGCAACGGCCACGGCGGCGCCTGCCGCAATCAGACCGGAATCCAATGGGCGCGGGTGATGGTGTGCCTCGTTGCCATGCAGGGCCTGGGCAAGCCCGGCATCAACATGGGCAACCTGCAATGGGGCACGCCGATCGACTTCAATTTCTATTTCCCCGGCTATGCCGACGGCGGCATGTCGGGCGATCTGGAAAACACCGCGATGCCGGTCGAGCTCTACCAGCGCATGCCGCAACTGCCGAGCATGAATTCCAACGGCCAGCGCATCCCGCGGATTTTCGTTCCCGAGGCGATCGTCGACGGCAAAGCCGAAGGCTATCCGTGGGTCGGCAAGTCGATCGAGCACCAGTTCGCGCGCTTCGCCTATCCGGCGCCCGGCCATTCGCCGGTGCACATGCTCTACAAATACGGCGGTTCGATCCTCTCGACCATGAACAATACGAATCGCTGGGTGCGGATGTATCAGTTGGAGAACCTCGAATTCGTCGTCAACCAGTCGATCTGGTTCGAGGGCGAAGCCAAATTCGCCGACGTCCTGCTGCCGGCCTGCACCAACTTCGAGCGCACCGACATTTCCGAATGGGCCGGGCTCGGCGGCTACGGCCATCACGGCCAGCAGCAGCTCAATCACCGCGTCATCGTGTTTCAGGCGCCGGCCATCAAGCCGCTCGGCGAATCCAGATCCGACTTCTGGATCTTCAACGAACTGTGCAAGCCGCTTGGCCTTGCCAATTACTTCTCCGAGGGCGTCAACGAGATCGACTGGGTCAAGCGGGTGTTTCTCGCCTCCGACCTGCCGAAGCACATCTCCTGGAAAAAGTTCCTCAAGCGCGGCTATTACGTGGTGCCGGCCGAGAAGGAAAAGTTGCGCGCCCCGGTGGCGTTCCGCTGGTTCTTCGAGAACCGCAAGAAGGACGTCCCGGAGGCGCAACCGCTGCCGTCGGATTATACCGAAGAATATCTGCGCGGGCTGCAGACCCAGTCCGGCAAGCTCGAATTCGAATGCAATTCGCTGTTGCGCTTCAAGGACCCGGAACGGCCGCCGATCGTCAAATACCAGCCGTCCTGGGAAGGCGCGCATTCGGGCGAGTTGTTCCGGCGCTATCCGCTGCAACTGCTCACGCCACACTCGAAATATTCATTCCACACCCAGGGCGACGGCAAGGACTCGTTCCTGCTCAACATCGAGGATCACCGCGTCAAGGTCGACGGCTATTATTACTGGATCGTGCGCATGAACGCCGACGACGCCAAGGCGCGCGGCATCGGCAAGCACGATCTGGTCAAGGTGTTCAACGACCGCGGCGCCGTGATCTGCGCGGCGCTGCCGACGCAGCGCCTGCCGCGCGGCGTCGCTCACGGTTACGAATCCTCCGCGGTCTACGATCCCATGGGCGAGCCGGGCAAATCGGTCGACCGCGGCGGCTGTCTCAACCTGCTGACGCCGGAGCGCACCCAGACCAAGACCACGCACTCGCTCGCCGGCTCCAATTCGCTGGTGCAGATCGAGCCATGGGACGGCCGCACCGAGCACCTGTCGGCGGCGTTCGCGGCGCTCGAGAAGGACAAGGAGATCAAGCGCACTCTCGAACAGGCGCATCTCGTGCCGGCGAAATAAATAGTTCACCTCATCCTGAGGCGGCCGCGAAGCGGCCCTCGAAGGATGTAGGCCGCAGCGCCGGGGCCTCGCCCTTCGAGGCTCGGCGCTTCGCGCCGAGCGCCTCAGGGTGAGGATCGGTAGTGGAGTATTTCTGAATGAAAAAATGGAACATGATCATCGACGTGGCCGAGTGCACCAACTGCAATCTGTGCACGCTCGCCGCCATGGACGAATACGTCGATAACGCGTGGCCCGGCTACTCGGCGCCGATGCCCAAGCACGGCCACAAGTGGATCAACATCCTGCAAAAAGAGCGCGGGCAGATGCCGATGATCGACATCGCCTACGTGCCGACCATGTGCAACCATTGCGACGACGCACCCTGCATCAAGGCCGACAAAGCGGGCGCGATCGGAAAGCGCGCCGACGGCATCGTGCTGATCGATCCGGTCAAGGCCAAAGGCCGGAAAGATTTGGTCGGAGCCTGCCCGTACGGCCACATCTGGTGGAACGACGAGCTGGAGCTGCCGCAGCACTGGACGTTCGACGCCCATCTCATCGACCGCGGCTGGCAGCAGACCCGCGGCCAGCAATCCTGCCCGACCGGCGCCATGCGCGCCGTCAAGGTCGAGGACGACGAGATGGCGCGGCTCGCGCAGGACGAAAAGCTTGAAGTGCTGCGGCCGGAGCTCGGTACGCGCCCGCGCGTCTATTACCGCAACCTGTGGCGCTACTCGAAATGCTTCATCGGCGGCTCGGTGGCCGAGGAAAAAAACGGCGCGGTCGATTGCGTCGAGGGCGCGAGCGTGCAGCTGCTCAAGGACGGCGCCTCGGTCGCGGTGACCACCACCGACAATTACGGCGATTTCAAATTCGACCGCCTCGACGAGAATTCCGGCCGCTACACGGTGCAGGTTTTCTCGAGCGGCCGCTCCAGGACCGTCGAGGCCACGCTCGGCGCCAGCATCAATCTGGGCGAGATCAGATTGTAATTCCGTAGGGTGGGCTGAGCGCAGCGAAGCCCACGCGTGGGCACGGCGCTTCGCGCCTTTGCCCACCCTACGCGATCGCCGCCGCCTCGCGCCGGTCGCGCGCCTCGCCGGCGCATTTTAAGACGTGGACGTCGCGATTGATCACCTGCAGGTTCGGCAGGCCCCAAAAGTCGAGCAGCTTCGGCCACGGCATATCGCGACAGTCGCC